>NZ_JATABH010000051.1:0-22217 GCF_036533775.1 Vibrio sp. M260112
AGTATTGGGGGCATAACGATTGGCGAGTGTTAGGGCTGTAGTTAATTGCAAAATAAAAGGCTCAAAGTTATAGAAACTTAGAGCCTTTATAAGCTATCTGCAGGATCGTTCAACCGATCATTTATCTCTTAACTGATCGGCATTAGGCTAATGCCTCCTTTTAATCAGTATGGGGATGGATTAACCGTGGTTACGAATCCACTCATCCATTTCTGTTTTCAGGTTGTCAGACTTAGTACCGAAGATAGCCTGAACACCACCTGCTACAACAACAACACCTGCAGCGCCTAGCTGTTTTAGTTTGTCTTGGTCAACAGCTGCTGTGTCTGCAACGGCAACACGTAGGCGAGTGATACATGCGTCAAGACCAGTGATGTTAGCTTTACCGCCGAATGCAGCAACAAGTTCACCAGCCAGGTCAGAACCAGTAGCAACTGAAGTCTCTTCTGTTTCATCTTCACGACCAGGAGTCTTAAGATCCATCGCTTTGATAACTGCGCGGAATACCACGTAGTAGATTGCAGCGTAAACTAGACCTACAGCAACCATCAGACCCATCTTCTGAGAGTTACCAGAAAGAACTAGGAAGTCGATTAGACCGTGTGAGAATGAAGTACCGTGTACAAAACCTAGAGTGTTAGCAACAACGTACGCAGAACCAGCTAGTAGAGCGTGAATTCCGTAAAGCACAGGAGCAACGAATAGGAATGAGAACTCGATTGGCTCAGTGATACCTGTTAGGAATGAAGTCAGTGCAGCAGAAGCCATGATACCCATTACTTTCGCACGGTTCTCTGGTTTAGCAGAGTGAGCGATAGCGATAGCAGCAGCTGGTAGACCGAACATCTTGAACATGTAACCACCCGCTAGCTGACCGAAGCCATTGCCCGCAGCACGAGAAGCCTCATCAGCCACTAGGTAACAAGTAAGTACGCCGTTTTGAGTTTCGCCAGCAGCGTTAACACAAGTACCTGCTTCGAAGAAGAATGGTACGTTCCATACGTGGTGAAGACCGAATGGGATTAGTGAACGCTCAACGATACCGTAGATACCGAATGCAACTTGTGGGTTTTGGTGAGCAGCCCAGTCAGAGAATGATGCGATAGCACCACCGATTGGAGGCCAAACAACTGAAAGAACGATACCAAGACCAATCGCAGTAAAACCAGTGATGATTGGCACAGCACGTTTACCAGCGAAGAAACCCAAGTATTCTGGAAGTTGGATCTTGAAGAAGCGGTTGAATGCCCATGCAGCAACACCACCTACTAGGATACCACCAAGAACACCAGTATCGATTTTCTCAACACCCATAACACCAGCCATTACGCCTAGTGTTGCAGTCATGATGCCGTAACCAACGATTGCAGCAAGACCAGCTACACCGTCGTTGTTAGTAAAGCCAAGTGCCACACCTACTGCGAACAGTAGTGCCATTTGACCAAATACTGAACCGCCCGCTTGTTCCATCAAATTCGATACGATATCTGGAATAAAGCCTAGGTCGGCAGCGCCTACACCTAATAAAATACCTGCAACTGGTAACACCGATACTGGTAGCATCAGAGCTTTACCAACTTTTTGCAGGTTAGCAAAAAGGTTCTTAAACATGTTTATGCTCCTGAAAAATTATAAGAATTATTGGGCTCTAACGGCACACCCCCGTAGCCTTAAATGTTAGCACCCAAAGAAAATGTAACCACATATGACAGTATATTTTCTGCCTCTAAATATATATTGCTGGTAATCAAACTTTCTAGCGAGTTACGAAATTTAGTTTCAAACTAATATATAGATCACAATCCAAAAGCTGATTTGAAATGGATTTCACCTTAATAACATCTTGTTTTTATTAATAAAATTAATGACACTTATTAATTTCGATCGGTAAATAAAATAGACACGGTTGTTATTTCATGTAACAAAATTACAACCCGTACATTTTTAATTCTCATCTTCAACATATTTAGTAAACAAGGCTAAAAAAACGGTAGCACGTGATCTTGGACACAAAAAAAAAGGAGCTTGTGCTCCTTTTTCTTACAAATCTCTTTTTCTATCACAAAAAAAGATTCCTGAAGTTTTCGCTGGTTTTTTGCCCAACCTCACCGAGTGAACACCCTTTAAGCTGTGCAATGTAGGAAGCCACCTCCACTACATACGCTGGTTGGTTCTGTTTACCTCGATGAGGAACGGGAGCTAAATAAGGTGAGTCGGTCTCAATAAGCAGCCTTTCAAGTGGTAAAGCTTTCACAACTTCTTTCAGCTCGGTGGCTTGGCGAAAAGTCACGATCCCAGAAATTGATATATAAAAACCCATTTCCATTGCGGCTTGAGCGAAAGGAAGATCCTCAGTGAAACAATGAATAACCCCTCCACATTTTTCCGCATGGCCATTCGCCAAAATATTCAATGTATCCTGACGTGCATTGCGAGTGTGGATAATGAGCGGCTTGTTCAGTTTTACCGCCAACTCAACTTGCTGCTCAAAGCGCAGCTTTTGAAGTTCTGCGGTCTCAGGCTGGTAGTGGTAATCAAGACCCGTTTCACCAATAGCCACAACTTTGGGGTGAGAGGCATATTCATGAAGTTGATCGAGTGCGAAATCGCTCTCAACATCGAGAGGATGAACACCACAAGATGCATAGACATTATCGTATGGTTCAATCAACTCAATCATATTAGGAAAAGAGTCAAGCGTAACACCAACAGACAGCAGATCAGTCACATTGGCCGCTTTCGCCTTAGCAACCACATCCTCTATACCATTGTGTAGCTCTTGATAATCTAATTTGTCTAAGTGACAGTGAGAATCTACGAACATATGTCCCCATTAAATTTGAACAGCCAATCAAGAATAAGCAACTCAGCATTTAACCCGGAGTGTAGTCTAAGCTGCTCTATGAGTTTGATTAATTCCTCAGTCTGTGTATACAACTTCTGATAGTCCACTAGCTGTGCTACTTGAGCAGCCCCTGGTGTAAAAGACGAGGTGTGCAAACCGTAGTGAACCTTTTGTGCATCTGCAAGCAGATACCATACCCAATTCAGTGATTCGCTAGGCTCTTGAGCAAGATCTTTAGCCAATTTGACAACGTCCCCTTGCTGTCGGCATAGGGCAAGAAACTGCGATTCGAGTTCAAGATAGTGACTCACTTTACCCTGTTGAACAAACGTCAATGTCGCGAGAGGCGCATTACCATTAATATGGGCAGCATAAGCAGGCACTTCACCAATCGACTGTTCGCTTAACCATTTGGCAACCGATTGAGATTCAGGAGCGGCCAAGTGCCACTGCTGACAACGGCTAGTAATTGTTGGTAATAGTGAATGTGAACGATGTGTTACCAGTAAGAACATACAGCTCGAAGAAGGCTCTTCTAACGTTTTAAGCAGGGCATTCGCCGCCGACTCATTCATCGCTTCGACAGGATAAATAACAAACAACCTTGCCCCAGATAGCTGTGACGATTCCTGCGCGAGTCGATTACATTGGCGAATCTGCTCGACAGTGATCGTCTTGCCCTCTTTTTCAGGCTGGATGATGTGATAGTCAGGGTGGCTTTTAGACTCCATCAACTGACATGAGTGGCAAAACCCACAAGCCTCAGCGGGATAGTTTTGACACATCACAGCCCGACTAAACTGCTCGATTAGTTGCTCGATACCCATCCCTTGTTGCGCGACGACAAGAGACGCGTTAGAAAAACGGTCAGTTTGTAGATTTGCCTGCCACTCCTGCCATAAGCCAGCCAGCCAAGGATAAAGTTGGTTCATAGGCTACGCGTTCACCCAATCACTTAACACGGCAGAGATATCCGCAGCAACCTTTGCAATAGCTTGCTCTGCATTGATAATCACAACAGAATCATCTTGATCAGCAATTTCCAAGTAGCGTTCGCGTGTTCTGTCAAAAAAGCTCATGTCCATTTTTTCAATGCGGTCAAGCTCACCACGCCCTCGAGCACGCTCTAAGCCGACACGAGGATCGAGGTCAAGATAAAGCGTTAAGTCGGGTTTGAAATCTCCCAAGGTAGTTTTTTTGAGGGCCTGCATGGTTTCATGAGGAATCTGACGGCCACCACCTTGATAAGCTTGAGAAGACATATCATGACGGTCACCAACCACCCAGACACCATCAGCAAGGGCTGGCTTTATCACATTCTCAACCAATTGAACTCTGGCAGCATACATCAATAGCAGTTCCGTCATGTCCTGCAACTCTTCACCTTGGTGATCTTGTTTCACAAGGGTACGAAGTTTTTCCGCCAATGCGGTACCACCAGGCTCACGTGTCTGCTGAATACGCTCAATCCCCGCCTGTTTGAGAGTTTCTAGAACAGCTTGAATCGCCGTGCTTTTACCAGCCCCTTCTAGGCCTTCGATAACGATGAATTTTGCGTTTTTCATTTGTTACTTCTTAATTGTTTTAGATACGCTTGAACAGCGCGGTTGTGTTCAGCCAATGTTTTAGAGAAAACGTGACCACCCTTACCGCTTGCGACAAAATAAAGATAGTTGCTATCTTCAGGATTCAACGCTGCGGCGATGGAGGCCTCACCAGGCATAGCGATCGGTGTTGGCGGCAATCCAAAAATAGTATAGGTGTTATAAGGTGTCGGAGTACGCAGATCTTTTTTGCGAATATTGCCGTCGTACTTGTCTCCCATGCCATAGATAACCGTAGGATCCGTTTGTAGTCGCATACGTTTATTGAGGCGATTTATAAACACTGCGGCAACACGTTCACGCTCCGATTCAACAGCCGTCTCTTTCTCTATAATAGAGGCAAGAATTAGGGCCTCGTACGATGTTTTAAGGGGTAAATTCGCCTGACGTTTTTCCCAGTGATCATCAAGCACTGCCTGAAGCTTAGCCGCAGCTCGCTTGATAATATCAAGATCGGACGCACCAAATGTGTAGTGGTATGTTTCTGCGAGTAGCAAACCCTCAAGCTTTTGATGTGGTAAACCCACTAACTCCGCGATTTCGGCCTCACTGAGTCCCATTAACTCGTGTTCTAAGTATGGCGATACTTCTAAAATTTCTCGCCACTCTTTGAATGTAGAACCTTCGACAAAAGTGATCGCAAACTGATGCTCTTTACCTTGTTTAAATTGCATCAAGGCTTGCTTAAGATCAAGGCCAGGCTCAAGAAGGTAGGTTCCTGCCCTAAGCTGGGTGAGTTCGGGATGAAAACGGCGTACGAACTGAACCATATCGCTCGTTTCTATCAAATCAGCTTTGGTTAGATTAGCCAAAACACGATTAAAACTCGTTCCTGATTCAATCGTGAAAATTTCGGCTTGTTCGATCTTTATAGGTTGATCCACATAGTGTTGAACCTGCTTGGCAACATAGAAGTAGCCAGCCGCAGCGAGTGCGACTACCAATAGCAGAAAAAGAGTGATTTTTTTAATCACGAGTTAACCATCTCCTGAATTCGTTTAGTTATTGTTCCTATTGCAAACGTCTTTTCACCTATCTGGTTTACCGGTGCAACACCAAGAATTGAGTTGGTGATAAATACTTCGTCGGCGTCTAGCACATCTGTCAAAGCGAAGTTGCTGACTTCGATTGCGATGCCATTCGCCTTGGCCCACTCCAAAATGACCCGTCTTATCACACCCGAAACCCCCGACTTAGAGAGATCAGGAGTACATAACTGGTTACCGCGAAGCCAAAACACGTTTGCCATGGTAGTTTCTATGACATGATCATCGATATCGAGTGCAATACCATCAGGTAAATGAGCGCCATCCATTTCGGCTTTCAGTAGCACCTGTTCAAGACGATTGTTGTGCTTATGCCCAGCCAATAGTGGGTTGTGTCCAAGCCGCGTGGTGCATATACCGAGCGACAATCCTTGCTCTAGCCATTGTTCATAATGAGGCGGATAAATAAAGTCGCTAATAGTAACATTTGGTGAGTCCACTTGAGTAGGGCTATATCCCCTACCCCCTTCGCCACGACTAATATGGAGTTTGATACCAGCCCTATGATCTGTTCTCACCACTCTGTCCAACCACTGCTCTACCTGCTGCCAATCAGGATGAGGGATTTGTAACAAGTCCAAGCAAGCGTTCATGCGATCTCTATGATATGACCAGTATTGAATGGTGCCATTTCTTGTCAGCATAGTGGTAAAACAGCCATCGCCGTATTGGAATGATCGATCGGTTAAAGAGATAAAATCAGAGGGACTGCCGTTAACCAAGAACATGTCACTTCCTTATATTTGTCTGGCATCGAAGCGCGTGAAAATCTTGGCTTATTAAATAACAAAACGGCTTAATGCCAAAGCATTAAGCCGTTTTAAACCAGAAAAAGTCTAATTAGATCTTTTTAAAGACTAACGAACCGTTAGTACCGCCAAAGCCGAACGAGTTACAAATTGCATACTCCATCGATACTTCTTTAGCTGTATGAGGAACAAGATCGATATCTAGGCCTTCCTCTGGATTGTCTAGGTTGATTGTTGGCGGAACAATCTGGTCAACAAGCGACATTACAGTAATGATAGCTTCAACCGAACCCGCAGCACCAAGTAGGTGACCAGTCATCGATTTCGTTGAAGACACCTTAACTTGTTTAGCACCCTCTTCACCTAGAGCGCGCTTAACGCCTTTGATTTCTGCCACATCACCTGCTGGAGTTGATGTACCGTGAGCGTTAACGTAGCCTACCTGAACACCAGTAATACCAGCATCACGCATCGCGGCTTCCATTGCTAGCGCACCACCTGAACCGTCTTCACTAGGTGAAGTCATGTGGTAAGCGTCACCAGACATACCAAAGCCAACAAGCTCAGCATAAATCTTCGCACCACGCGCTTTGGCGTGTTCGTACTCTTCAAGCACCATCATGCCTGCACCGTCACCGAGAACGAAACCATCACGGTCTTTATCCCAAGGACGAGAAGCTTTTTGTGGCTCATCGTTACGAGTTGACAGTGCTTTCGCTGCACCAAAGCCTGCCATGCCGAGTGGCGTAGACGCTTTTTCAGCACCGCCAGCAACCATTGCATCAGCATCACCGTATGCAATCATACGAGCTGCATGACCAATGTTGTGAAGGCCAGTAGTACACGCCGTCGAGATCGCGATGTTAGGACCGCGAAGACCACGCATAATAGATAAGTTACCTGCAACCATGTTAACGATGGTTGATGGAACGAAGAATGGGCTAACTTTACGTGGGCCTTTTTCAACAAGAGCAGTATGGCCTGCTTCGATGAGATCTAGACCACCGATGCCTGAACCAATCGCTACGCCTACACGAGGTGCATTTTCTTCGTTGATTTGTAAACCAGAGTCATCTAAAGCTTGGATACCAGCTGCAATGCCGTACTGGATGAATAAATCCATTTTACGCGCATCTTTCTTAGACATGTATTCAGTACAGTCAAAGTCTTTCACTAGACCCGCAAAGCGAGTTGAGAAATTTTCGGTATCAAAGTGTTCAATATTTACAATACCACTTTGACCAGCTAGCAAGGCTTTCCAAGATGATTCTACGGTGTTGCCTACCGGTGACAACATACCCATGCCAGTGACAACAACACGACGCTTGGACACGATTTTATTCTCCGGAATTGAAATGATTCTATGGAAGGATAGAAGTGTTAAAAAGAACACAGGCGGCCAGAAGGCCGCCTGGGAGAGATATTACTGAGCGCTGTTTACGTAGTCGATTGCAGCTTGAACAGTAGTGATTTTCTCAGCTTCTTCGTCTGGAATCTCAGTGTCGAATTCTTCTTCTAGAGCCATTACTAGTTCAACAGTGTCTAGAGAATCAGCACCTAGATCGTCAACGAATGAAGCTTCGTTTTTAACTTCAGCTTCGTCTACACCTAGCTGCTCAACAATGATTTTCTTTACGCGTTCTTCGATGTTGCTCATTTTTTCTTTTCCTTTACAGATTTCGCCTAATGCGATGATTCCGTAGTTTATTCGAACTACTGAAAGTTGCAAGAGGGACCTTGCTGGTCAAACCACAATTTTAGCGATTTTAACCGAAATTCAATACATTTTTGACTTAAATCATGCACAAATCTTGCGCATGTTCTCGTCATCAACCACAAACTATAGGCTATTTTTATGACAATAAGTAGCCTAGTTGACGACAAATCGTGCAAATTCACTTAGCTGGCAGAAATTTGAGTGAAAATTAATGAAAAAGTTCATCTTTTCTGCCAGGAAAGCGTTTTACACCATGTACATGCCGCCATTTACATGCAAAGTTTCGCCAGTAATGTAAGCTGCTTCTGGAGAAGCAAGGAATACTACTGCTGAAGCAATCTCACGTGGATCACCTAGACGACCAGCTGGAACGTTCGCCAGTGTGGTTGCGCGTTGCTCATCATTTAGCGCTTTCGTCATATCAGTTTCAATGAAACCAGGAGCAACCGTATTCACCGTTACACCGCGTGAAGCCACTTCACGAGCCATCGATTTAGTGAAACCGATAACACCCGCCTTTGCTGCTGCGTAGTTTGCTTGACCTGCATTACCCATAGTGCCAACAACAGAACCTACGTTGATAATACGACCTGAACGCTTCTTCATCATACCGCGTAGTACCGCTTTAGACATACGGAAGATTGGCGTTAGGTTAGTGTCGATGATGTCATCCCACTCAGAGTCTTTCATACGCATTAGTAGGTTATCACGAGTGATACCAGCGTTGTTCACTAGAATGTCGATTGCACCGAACTCGTCGTTAATAGTCTTAAGCGTTGCTTCAATTGACTCAACGTCAGTTACGTTTAGTGCGAGACCTTTACCATTTTCACCAAGGTACTCGCTGATCGCCGCAGCACCACTTTCAGACGTTGCTGTACCAATAACGGTTGCACCGCGCTCAACAAGCAGTTCAGCGATAGCGCGACCAATACCACGACTAGCACCAGTTACTAGAGCAATCTTGCCTTCTAGGTTCATCATGTTCGTTATTCCTTAAATTCTTTATTACTTAGCAGCTTCTAGAGATGCAACATCATTCACAGCTGCGCCGCCTAGCGTCTTAACAATGCGTTTTGTCAGGCCAGTGAGAACTTTACCAGGGCCAAGTTCCAATAGCGTCTCAACACCTTGCTCACTCATCAGTTGCACGCTTTCAGTCCAACGAACTGGGCTGTATAGCTGGCGTACCAGTGCGTCTTTGATTTTCGCTGGGTCCGTTTCTGCTGCGACATCAACGTTGTTAATCACTGGGAACTGAGGTGCGTTAAATTCGATCTCTTCAAGAGCAACCGCTAGCTTGTCAGCCGCAGGCTTCATTAGTGCACAGTGTGAAGGTACTGATACAGGTAGAGGAAGTGCACGCTTAGCGCCCGCTTCTTTACAAAGTGCGCCTGCACGTTCTACCGCATCTTTACTACCAGCGATGACTACCTGACCTGGAGAGTTAAAGTTAACTGGTGATACAACGTCACCTTGTGCTGCTTCTTCACACGCTTTCGCAATTGCATCATCGTCTAAACCAATGATTGCGTACATTGCACCTGTGCCAGCTGGCACTGCTTCTTGCATTAGCTGACCACGAAGCTGAACAAGCTTAATCGCTTGTTTAAAGTCAATAACACCCGCACAAACTAGCGCAGAGTATTCACCTAGGCTGTGACCCGCTAGGTTAGCTGGTTGCTCAAGGCCAAGCTCTTGCCACACACGCCAGATAGCAACAGAAGAAGCTAGCAATGCTGGCTGAGTACGGTGCGTTTGATTGAGATCTTCAGCAGGACCATTTTGGACCAATGCCCATAGGTCGTAGCCAAGAGCGTCAGACGCTTCAGCAAATGTTTGTTTAACTACGTCATACTGTTCGCCAAGTTCAGCGAGCATACCTACAGCTTGAGAACCCTGACCTGGAAATACGATAGCAAACTTGCTCATTTTCTTTTCCTTAAAACAAAGTAAGAAAGATGCGACTAAGCACCTTAATCATAAATTTCGTCTGGCTTAGAATTTGACTAAAGCCGAGCCCCATGTGAAGCCGCCACCGAATGCTTCAAGCAACAGTGTCTGGCCACGCTTGATACGCCCATCACGTACGGCTTCATCTAGCGCAGTTGGTACCGTCGCCGCCGACGTGTTGCCGTGTCTATCTAGGGTAATGACCACTTGATCCAGTGACATTGATAACTTTTTGGCCGTAGCAGAAATAATGCGATAGTTCGCCTGATGTGGAACTAACCAGTCTAATTCAGACTTGTGCATGTCATTCGCGGCAAGCGTATCTTTAACCAGCTTAGAAAGCTGAGTCACCGCAACCTTGAACACTTCATTACCTGCCATGTGTAACCACTTGTCAGCGTCTTTACCACGTTCAGGTACTTCAAGGCTGAGTAGCTCACCAAATCGACCATCTGAATAAATGTGAGTCGAAAGAATGCCTGGTTCTTCGCTCTGCCCTACTACGACTGCACCCGCACCGTCACCAAACAAAATAATGGTTGAACGGTCTGTCGGGTCACAAGTTTTAGAAAGTGCGTCAGAACCAATCACCAGCACATTTTTGCACATGCCCGATTTGATATGTTGATCCGCTACAGACAAAGCATATACAAAACCTGAACATGCCGCTGCTAAGTCAAATGCTGGACAATCTTTTATCTCAAGCTTGGCTTGAACCTGACATGCAGACGATGGGAAGGTATGGCTGCCACTCGTTGTCGCGACAATAATAAGGTCAATATCGTTTTTATCGATACCTGCCATTTCAATCGCATTTTTCGCAGCGATATAACCCATGTCGGCAACTGTCTCGTTCTCAGCAGCAATGCGACGTTCTTTAATACCCGTGCGAGTAACAATCCACTCATCACTAGTATCTACCATTTTCTCAAGGTCTGCGTTAGTACGCACCTGAGATGGCAGGTAGCTGCCAGTACCTAAAATTTTGCTATACATGAAGACTAATAATGCCTCTCGAGTAAAACCGCTTCCAAACGATCGCTAATACGGCTGGGTACTTGTCGTTTGACCTCATGCAGTGCTTCACCAATCGCGTTGATGACTGCGTCTACGTCAGCACTTCCGTGGCTTTTTATGACAATGCCGCGCAATCCTAGCAAACTTGCGCCGTTATACTGGTCGGGGTTCAATGTTTTTAGCTCATTAAATAAGCCAGAAAATAATTTTCTTGCAATCCAACCTTTTAGAGATGAGGTCATCATGCTCGATTTTAACTTATCAATAAATAGCTGAGCTGTGCCTTCACAGGCTTTAAGACAAACATTGCCCACGAAACCATCACAAACAACAACATCTGCGGCATCGTGTAATAGCTGGTTACCTTCAATGTAACCAACAAAATTAACCGAATGAGTCTGAGCGAGCATCTCCGCGCAACGCTTTACAAGGTCATTACCTTTAATTTCCTCGGCGCCGATATTGAGAATCGCGACACGAGGCGCTCGCTGCAAATATTGCTCGGCCAGAGCGCTACCCATGACAGCGAATTGAAACAGTGAATCGGCATCACTTGATACATTCGCCCCTAAATCGAGCATCCAGGTTCGTCCCCCGGAGGCGGTAGGTAACGCAGAGATAAGAGCTGGCCTTTCGATTCCAGGTAACAATTTCAACTTGAAACGAGACAGTGCCATCAAAGCGCCCGTGTTACCACAACTTACACAAGCGTCCGCTTGATTTTCAGCGACCAATTCAATTGCAGTGGCCATTGACGTGCCGTGGCTATTTCTAAGTGCAAGAGAAGGTTTTTCTGAGTTGGAGATCACTCGGTCAGTATGCTGGATACTCAAACGCGTATCCTGTTTATAACCAAGAGAAGATAATTGAGACGTGATCGCGGTTTGATCACCAATAAGGATCACTTTTAGCTCTGGGAAATGCGACAGTGCCTGCACGGCGGCAGGCACTGTGACGCGAGGACCGAAATCCCCGCCCATTGCATCAAGTGCAACGGTTATATTTTGCAAAGGTCAACCTTACTTGTTGATAACCTTTTTGCCACGGTAGTAACCTTCAGCAGTTACGTTGTGGCGTAGGTGAGTTTCACCTGAAGTTGCGTCTACAGAAAGTGCTGCTGTAGTTAGTGCATCGTGTGAACGACGCATGCCACGCATTGAACGTGATTTCTTGCTCTTTTGTACGGCCATTGACCCTACTCCTATGTAAGTTCTTAAAGAATTACTTCTTTAAGCTTTTTAAAACGTCAAATGGATTCGGTTTCTTTTCTTCCACAATTTCTTCTGGAAGTTTACCAAACACCATATTATCTGAATCAACGCTACAGTCCGCTTCATCGTGCATTGCTATTTGAGGCAAGTTTAGAATGAACTCGTCTTCAACTAACTGTATTAGGTCTATTTCACCGTACTCGTTCAGATCTACCAAATCGTACTCTTCCGGTGCTTCCTCTTCAGTCTTTTCACCGTAATACGGTGTATAAGTGAATTGGACGTCGCACTCATGTGCGAAAACCTCATTACAGCGTTGACACTCTAAGTCGACCACGATGTTAGCTTTACCAGAGATAACAACGAGTCGCTGCTCATCTAAGTCAAATGACATTGACACTTGGGCGTCGCGTTTAACGCCTTCAACTGATTCCTCTAAGCGCTTAAAGAGACTAACTTGAATAATACCTTCAACATCTAGTCGCTTTTGAGCAGCGCGTGACGGATCAATCGTACGCGGTATTTTTACCTTTTGCATAGGGCGCGAATTTTATCTTCCAAATCGTTTAGAGTCAAAGAAAAAGGGCAAAAAGTTGTACTTTTTTTCCTTCTCCTCAAGAGAGCTAGTATCACAACCATAATATAGATTAAGCTCACACTAACCCGCTGTTAGATTGTAAATTAAAATGCAGAATTACCAACTAGTTTTAGCCTCAACATCACCATACCGCCAACAACTGCTCAATAAATTGGCAGTTTCATTTATTACTGCCTCTCCACAATTTGATGAAACACCCTTAGAGCACGAAACACCTATTGAGCTAGTTTCACGCTTAGCCAAAGGAAAAGCAGAGTCATGTCAGGTTGAAGAAACGGCTTTGATCATTGGTAGCGACCAAGTGTGTGTGATTGATGGTCGAATCATTGGTAAACCACTTACCGAGCAAAAAGCGATTGAGCAATTGACACAACAAAGTGGTCAATCGATTCAGTTTTTCACTGGTCTGGCTGTGCACAACAACCTCACCAAGCAGACAGAGGTTAAAGTCGACACCTTTACGGTCCATTTTCGCTCACTAAGCCAACAGCAAATAGAAAGTTACGTGGCTAAAGAGCAACCACTATACTGTGCTGGCAGCTTCAAGAGTGAAGGTTTGGGTATCGCGCTATTCGAGCGACTCGAAGGTAAAGATCCAAACACCTTGGTCGGATTACCATTGATCGACTTGATTGATATGTTACGCAACCAAGGGTTTGAGGTGCTCTAACGAGCAGTACTTGCTCTTAGACCTGCCAGTGTCTTTTCTAACTTCGGTTCCATCGGCGCATTAATTTCCATCCATTCATCATTAGAAGGGTGCTGAAACTTAATATTCGCCGCATGAAGGAAAAGACGATCTAGCCCTACTTTCGCCGTGTATGCATCAAAACGTCGGTCACCGTATCTGTCGTCCCACGCTATCGGATGACCCGTGTACTGAGTATGCACGCGAATTTGATGGGTACGACCCGTAATAGGGCTTGCTTGTATCAGTGTTGCATCGGCAAACTTCTCGATAATCTTAAATCGAGTTTCTGATGGTTTACCGTTAGGGTTCACTCGCACAATGCTGTTAACTTCATTTTTAAGCAAAGGGGCGTTGACAACCTTACAACTGCTTTTCCACTCACCCATGACTAAAGCGAAGTAGTACTTCTGAACGGTCTTTTCACGAAATTGCGCTTGTAAGTGACGTAGCGCTGAACGTTTTTTTGCCACCAACAAGATTCCTGACGTATCTCGGTCAATGCGATGCACCAGTTCAAGAAAACGTGCTTCTGGACGTAACGCCCTTAACGCTTCAATGGCTCCAAACTTTAGACCACTTCCGCCATGCACTGCTGTACCTGAAGGTTTATTTAAAACCAACATATGATCATCTTCATAGATAATCATGTGCTCAAGCTCAGCCACCTTATTTAACTTTGTACTAGGGGCGACTTCATCGGCTTTTTCTTCAACGGTGACTGGTGGAATTCGGATCAGATCCCCAGCTTTCAGCTTATATTCCGCTTTGACACGTTTTTTGTTTACTCGTACCTCTCCCTTACGCAAGATTCGATAAACCATGCTTTTAGGGATACTTTTCAACTGGTTACGTAAGAAGTTATCAATACGCTGACCCGCCATATCTTCGTCTATGTCGACAAACTGGACATTTGTTCTTATTTCACTCATCTGATTATTCTATCATTCAAAGTTGCGCAAAATCACATTTTCTTCGCAACATATTGGAAAATGGCTCAACTAATAATGGATGCAAGATCCGCTACGAATAAAAATTCATCGACTTTATTACAATTTCATAAATTAGGCTCAATAAAACCTATAAAACAGATACTTACGGAAAATAAAATCGGCTTTTTTAGCGAATTATTATAAAGCAGATTGCTGACTTTAATGGGTACTGCTATAGTTCACCCCTGCAATAAGTGATTTGGTTGCCTTTTAAACAAACCAACTCATTTTTGAGCAATAATTTGAGTAGCCCGTTAATTTACCAAAATGCAGCACACGGCGTAAGACATTTTTGAAATTAACAATCTTGTCACCCTACTCGTCGCCGATCATGTTGAGTGTTTACCGCCAATAATGCGGCTCACAAGCTAAACGAGAAAGCTTGTGAGACTGAAGTGCCCGAGCGCATCCCTCCAGCCGGGAGGCTGCAAAGATTAAGCCATGGGATCTGGCACCATGAAAGCGATAGCAATGACAAGTAATAAAACAAAGAATGACAACGAGATTTATCAATGAAAAGAATGTTAATTAACGCAACTCAAAAAGAAGAGTTGCGTGTTGCTTTGGTTGATGGTCAGCGCCTGTACGATTTGGATATCGAAAGCCCTGGACATGAATCAAAAAAAGCAAATATCTACAAAGGACGTATCACTCGCATCGAACCTAGCCTTGAAGCGGCTTTCGTTGACTATGGTGCAGAAAGACACGGCTTCCTCCCTCTAAAAGAAATTGCCCGCGAATATTTCCCTGAAGGTTACACCTACCAAGGTCGTCCAAGCATTAAAGAAGTGCTTACTGAAGGCCAAGAAGTAATCGTACAAGTTGAAAAAGAAGAACGCGGTAGCAAGGGCGCAGCTCTTACTACGTTCATCTCGCTTGCGGGTAGCTACCTAGTTCTTATGCCAAATAACCCTCGTGCCGGTGGTATTTCTCGCCGTATCGAAGGTGATGAGCGTACTCAACTCAAATCAGCACTTAGCACATTAGAACTACCGCAAGGTATGGGCCTAATTGTTCGTACTGCGGGTGTTGGTAAGAGTGCAGAAGAACTTGAGTGGGATTTAAACGTGCTTTTGAACCACTGGGGCGCAATTAAGCAAGCTTCAGATGCAAACGCGGCACCTTTCCTAATCCACCAGGAAAGCAATGTTATCGTTCGAGCGATTCGTGATTACCTACGTCGTGACATTGGCGAAATTCTTATCGATAGCAACACCATTTACGAACGTGCTCTTGAGCACATCCGTTTGGTTCGTCCAGACTTCGTAAATCGTGTTAAGAAATACGATGGTGAAGTTCCGCTGTTTAGTCACTACCAAATTGAGAGCCAAATTGAGTCGGCCTTCCAACGTGAAGTTCGTCTTCCATCGGGTGGTTCAATCGTTATTGACCCAACAGAAGCTCTTACATCTATCGACATTAACTCTGCTCGCGCAACTAAGGGTGGTGATATCGAAGAGACAGCGTTAAACACTAACTTAGAGGCAGCGGAAGAAATTGCACGTCAACTTCGTCTACGCGATCTCGGTGGTCTAGTGGTTATCGACTTTATCGATATGACTCCAGTTCGACACCAGCGTGAAGTAGAGAACCGACTACGCGACTCTGTTCGCATGGATCGTGCACGTGTACAAATAGGCCGAATTTCTCGCTTCGGTTTGTTAGAAATGTCTCGTCAACGTCTTAGCCCTTCGCTAGCAGAAGCAAGTCACCATATTTGCCCTCGCTGTACAGGTACTGGCGTAGTTCGTGACAACGAATCTCTTGCATTGTCTGTTCTTCGTCTGATTGAAGAAGAGGCATTGAAAGACAATACAGCTCAGGTTCTTGCAGTTGTACCTGTGCCTATCGCTTCTTACCTATTAAATGAGAAGCGCCGCTCAGTGAACCACATTGAGCGCATTCAAGACGTTAAAATTACTGTTGTACCAAATTCTGATATGGAAACGCCGCACTTTGACGTGATCCGTATCCGCGAAGGCGAAGAGTTTGATCTTCTCTCTTACCTATTGCCTCAGAAAATCGAAGCAATGAAAGAGGCTGAAGGTAAAGAACCTGCAGAAGTTGATATTAAGCCTAAGAAAATTGAAGAGCCTGCTCTGAAAGGTTTCGCGGCACCAACACAGTCAGCACCTGCTCCTAGCCCAGTAAAAGCGCCTGAGAAGAAAGCAGACAACGCGGAACAACAAGAGTCACAACCTGGTCTTGTAAGCCGCTTCTTTAAAGCTTTAGGCAGCTTCCTTTTCGGCTCTTCACAAAAAGAGCAGGATCAAGAGAAGCAACAGCAGAACGAGCGTAAAGACGGTAACCGTAACAACCGTAACCGCCGTAATCGCAATGATAACCGTCGTCGCAGCAACCGCGATAACCGCAACGAAAGTCGTAACGAAAACCGTGAAGACAAGCGCGATAATAAGCGTAAGAACACACGTGACGAAGCGAAGAGCGAAGTAAAAGCGAACGAACGTAGTAAGCAGCAACAAAACCGTAAGCCTAAACAGGAACCACGTCGCAACAAGCGTGACGATGTTAAGGCAAGCAAAGTTGCTGAAGAAGGCCTGAAACTGGCGGCTGATGCACAACTTAATGAGAAGCCAGAAGCAGCTAAAGAACGTTCTGAAGAGAAAGCGGCAAAAGTGAAAGAGCGACGCCAGCGTCGCAAACTTTCTAAGCAAGTTCGTGTTAAAGATCAAGAGGCACAAGCTAAAGCTGACGAAGAAGCAAAACTGATTGCTAGCGATGCTAAAGCAGAGATGTTCGAAGAGGCTGTTGTGGAAGCTGAAGCAGAAGAGTCTGCTGAGCAACCAAAACAACGTCGTAACCGTCGTTCGCCTCGTCACTTACGTGCTAGTGGACAACGTCGCCGTCGCGGTCGTGACCGTCGTCCTAACCCATTCCGTTTACGTAAGGGTGGCGTAGCCTCTCCTGAGATGGCGATGGGTAAAGTGATGCCAAGCTACGGTATTATTAAGCCAGCACCTAAACACGTGAAGGCTGATAAAGTTGAGGCTCCTGTGGTTGAAGCGGTTGTCGTTGAAACAGCAACGAGCACTTTAGGTGGTTTCGCTTGCCCAGAAATGGCAATGGGCAAAGTCATCATTCGCCGTGAAGAACCAGTGATTGTTGAAGCGCAACAAGCTGTGGTTACTGAAGTGGCTGATGAAGCTCCAGCGGTTGAAAACGAAATCGTTGAAGTTGCAGTGGTTGAAGTTGAAACAGTTGAGGTTGAAGCGGTTGAAACGGCTCCAGTAGCTGAGGTTGTAGAGCAATCTGAACCTACAGTTATTCAAGCTGAGCCAGTTATCGAAGCCACAACTTCTGAAATCTTGGTACCTCAAGGCTTTAAAGGTCACGCAAGTGCTCCTATGGCAAAAGCCCCAGGCAACAAAGAGATGAAAGAGATCACTGTAGTCTCAGCTCCGCTTAAAGAAGACCGTTACCAGTCTCGTGGCGCAGGCAGCCAAGTTGCTACAAACCAAGCTGGCGCAGTAATGACCAAACCTCAGTTTTAGTCATCACTGATCTGTTGATAAACAGCCTCTAGTTAGAGGCTGTTTTTTTATCTCTTGCAAACTTCAATGTAAGCAAACACCTACAATGAAACTGATTAAGCGATTTGCATCTATTGATCACAAATATGGTTCAATACTGGCTCCAATCTTGAACTTAATCACACTTTTCGGTAGCATTCGCCGACTCGACCTGAATCTATACTCTACGTAGTTAACCACCGAGAGTATTTCATTTAGTCACTCTGCTCTTTTACATTGCATTTTGCCCAGTGACGACTAAATACAATTCAGACTACTTATAACCACTTAGCCAAACTGAGCAAACATGTTTGAATTCCCACAATTTTCAAAACACTCTGTAAAAAATGATGTTTTATCAGGTTTAACCGTTGCACTTGCCTTGGTTCCTGAAGCCGTCGCATTCGCTTTTGTCGCGGGTGTTGACCCAATGGTCGGATTATACGCCGCTTTCATCGTTGGCCTAATCACCTCAATTTTTGGCGGTCGTCCAGGAATGATCTCTGGTGCAACAGGCGCGATGGCCGTTGTTATGGTATCTCTAGTTGCGTCACACGGCGTACAATACCTCTTCGCCGCTATCTTGCTCGCAGGTATCCTACAGATTGCTGCTGGTCTATTTAAACTCGGCAAATTCATTCGTATCGTGCCACATCCTGTTATGATCGGTTTCGTTAATGGTTTGGCGATTGTGATCTTCTTAGCCCAGCTTGGTCAATTTAAAGCACCGGATCTCAATGGTATGCTGACTTGGTTACCACAAGACCAGATGATGTTGATGCTTGGTCTCGTTGCGCTTACGATGGCTATCATTCATTTCTTACCTAAGTTCACAACTGCCGTCCCTTCATCACTGGTGGCTATTGTGACAGTAAGTGCTCTAGTTATTGGCTTAGATCTGGAAACACGTACCGTTGTTGACTTCTTACGCACTATGTCAGGGGATGAAGCCGCAACGCTAGCAGGTTCATTACCGACTTTCTCGATCCCTGCAGTACCGTTGACATTTGAGACGCTGCAAATCATCTTGCCATACGCCATCATTCTTGCGGCTATCGGCCTGATTGAATCTCTGCTTACACTGACAGTACTTGATGAGATGACGAACAGTCGTGGCCAGTCTAACCGCGAATGTATCGGTCAAGGTATGGCAAACATGACCTGTTCCGTATTTGGGGCAATGGGTGGTTGTGCGATGATTGGTCAATCAATGATCAACGTAAACTCAGGTGGCCGTGGTCGCCTGTCGGGTATCGTCGCGGCAGTTGCACTGCTGATGTTCATCCTGTTTGCTTCCGCGCTGATCGAAATGATTCCACTCGCGGCACTTGTGGGTGTGATGTTCATGGTGGTTATCGGCACATTTGAATGGGCAACCTTTAAACTCGCTCGTCGTGTACCTAAACAAGATTTCTTTGTTATTGTATTGGTAACCGTCGTTACCGTACTCACTGACCTTGCTATCGCTGTCTTTGTCGGTGTGATTGCGTCCGCTCTGATGTTTGCTTGGCAGCACGCTAAACACATTTACGCGGATACCTGCATTAACGAGGAAGGCTCAAAAGAGTACAAGATCCACGGTCCAGTATTCTTTGGCTCAGTGGCTAATTTCCTAGAAATTTTCGATGCAATCAAAGACCCTAGCGATGTTATTGTCGATTTCGCAGATTCACGCGTCACTGACCATTCTGCTATCGAAGCGATTGAAACCCTTGCAGAGCGCTATTCTGCTCAAGGTAAGACATTACATCTGCGCCATTTAAGCCCTGACTGCCGTAAACTGCTCCACAAGGCGGGTAGTCTGGTCGAAATTAACGTCAAAGAAGACCCAAGCTACAAGGTCGCCACTGACGTGCTTGCGGGCTAATCCGCTCACATATGCAAAGGGCTTCCAAATGGAAGCCCTTTTCTTTGTTATATCGTTAGACTTATACAGGGGTCTACACCGAAACCGCCAAAATTTCCGAACTGACAGTCCTTTGATCTGCCCCTTTGAGCGACATCGCTATAT
The DNA here is from genome assembly GCF_036533775.1 of Vibrio sp. M260112. NCBI lineage: Bacteria > Pseudomonadati > Pseudomonadota > Gammaproteobacteria > Vibrionales > Vibrionaceae > Vibrio > Vibrio sp. M260112. The sequence goes on from NZ_JATABH010000051.1 coordinate 19,962, forward strand.
GAGTAGATTGGCTATCGGTGAGTTTAGCCAACTGACTGACGAGTTTACAGTTGCTGCTTACTTTAAGTGTAGCAATAATTAGGGGAAACATAGCGAACCCAATTTGGCTGACACAGGATTTTAAGCACCCTTCAATTTAAGCCCCATTTGGGGCTTAAATTTTAGTTGTATCATTTAAAATTAGTTGCCGTCCCAAGCAGATTTTGTAGCGGCGTTAATGAGGACTTCTCGGTTTTCTTTACTCTGAGGTGGCTCTGAATCACCAAAAATAGCTGCGATCCAATGACCATCGGTTGGATTCGGAAAAAGAATGTACTTGCTACCGTATAGCTCTTTATCTTCTTCCATTTTAGCTATACGACCATCTACATCACCTTTGATGTAGTATTTACGCTTAAAGTCATTCAAGTTATCGCCAAGAAAGACAATGACGTTATAGTCTTTTAAAATTTCTTTCTGACGCGTTTCTTTGTTGGATGTGTCCATGAGTACAGTCAGATGAGAGTCGTCTTTCAAAGGGAATCCCATTGCCAGAATATTTTGTTTGGCTAGCTCCCATGTCGGAGCTCCTTGATTGCGTGAAGTGACATAGAAAATATCGACATTTTTGCTATTCACATATTCAAGAAAATCACTTGCTCCAAATGATGGGATCATACCATTAGTTGGAACCCATTCATCCCAAATTGGATCTTCGAAGAAATCCTTGTTGTGTTTTATTAAGTGTCCCCAATATTCAAGAGGAAGTACCAGAGTATCATCAAGATCTGTCACAATAGCTAAAGGTTTGTCTCCTTTTTTGTGTTCCGAAAGTGCTTTGTCAATGTGCATTTTCGCCACGTTGAACCCTTGATAATAGAGTGCTCGATATTCTGCTGCTGTTTGTTTCCAAGCAACAGCATAACCTAGTAAGTTATTTTCATTAGTCGTTTCGGCAGCGGAAGATAGATTTGGAAGTAGAGCCGCTAAGGTAGCTATACTAACGGTAGTAATGTTTTTCATTAGTTTTTTCATTGTCAAGTTCAATCCTTTTGTGTAAACAACGGCATTATTAAATATGATGCTTACTAATTTGAAGTAACGTTCGACATGCTCGCAAGCATAAGCAATTGATCTGTTATCAACAAACTCAACGAACAACCCCTAGGCAAAAGGTCACATAATCGACAATTGAGGGAAATTCGCCTATTTACCCATTTGGTTTTTTGACGGGATCAATAAATGGGCAAAAAAGCCAGCTACGGACAAAACCAAGCAATCTCTATCTATGGAATTGGATTCGCTTTATGCAGAGTGTTTCGCTGAACATGCAAAATGGAACTAGACCCGAAAACGCCCTAGATATTCAGCCCTAGCGAGATTAAGTCTTTTTCACATTGGTCTATATCTTCAAATTGAATTGCATACATACCAACAAACTTTGCTCCTTCGACATTGTAAAGCATGTCATCAATAAACACGGTCTCTGAAGCTATAAGATTGAACTTATTGAGTAACGAATGATAAATTTCTGGTTGAGGTTTCAGCATGCCCACATCCGCCGATACTATCGCGCCATCAAATAGCGGCCAAAATGAGTAGGTTGACTTTAAGTAAGATACTATTTCGTGAACGTTATCCGTTAGTGCATAGACACCATAACCTGCATTTTTAATGCGTTGAACGAGTTCAATTGAACCATCTATGAGGCGTTGAGTCTGCGTTACATAATAAAATAGCTGTTCACTTTCCCGCTCTGATAATCCGAGTAGCTGCTGATATTGAGTTTTGGCTTCTGTTTCTGATATGAGCCCTTTGTTCAAATTTACCCACGTCTGGGATTGGAAGATTACTTTGGCAAGTTGTTCATGATCTTCACGCTCCACAAAAGTGAGTCGAGTAATCTCTATAGGGTCCCAGCGGACAATCACGTTGCCGACGTCGAAAACAATGTTTCTCACTTTTGGTTGAACCATAGTTTTATACCTGAATGAATTGGTCGTTTAGACTTGCTGATACTTCAAAGTGTGATCACCAAGCGATTCTGTCGTACCTTAATTACCAAGCAACTTTGTCGTTCGCTTAATTACCGAGGGAATTTGACGGCCTCTATTTTTGCGTAATCCTCTAAAGGATGTCCAAAGACTCGACGCCTTTAAAGCTAATTGACGAGTAAACCAACTCAATGCGTTGCTTTAATGTACATTAAATGAATCCCTGTCGGGGTTATCTTGGTTAAATCTCGGCTGTACACATAGCCATATTTTTCTAACAAGT
>NZ_JATABH010000052.1:0-21795 GCF_036533775.1 Vibrio sp. M260112
GAATACAGCAATCTGAAACACATTTTTTGCTAAATCGATACTAATAAGCCTATATTTCATGTTGGTCACCTTTATCCTTGATTCTGTCAAAAGTTAATCATGGCACATTGCGATGCCGAGATAGAGGTGACCATCTCATCACACACCATAAATAATTAAAACGGGTTCGAAACTTTATGGATAACATTTCATCGTTTCCCAGCGGTGGTCATGGAGTACAAAAAGTGAAGCATAATTAGGATCAGCTATTTAGCTAAGTGGTATGGCTCAATCGTAAGTTTCAACTCAACCACCACATGAGCTTCTCACCGCCAGTTTGGGTGGGAACACCACGCTTTTGCATGGCTGTTTGTCGCCTTCCATGCGTGACAGAATAATCTCTCCCGCCGCTCGGCCTATTTCTCTTGCGGAGACAGAAATTGAAGTCAACGAGGGGTTGGTATCGGCAGATTCCGCAACATCATCAAAACCCACAACTGCGATATCTTTCCCCACGGTTTTACCGAGATCTTTAATTGCCCGCATGACTCCAAAAGCAACAATATCTTGGTAGCCAATAATGGCGGTTATCTCAGGGTGTTGATCCAATAGCTCTCTTGTTACCTTCGCTCCCTCGGAGCGGCTCGCTGAACAGCTTCGAATGTATCGTTCATTGAAAGGAATCCCATGTTCAATCAACTTTGACATATAGCCCCCAAGACGATGGGAACGCGTCTTCGAAATATCCAATCCACCAACGAACGCAATATGTTTGTGACCTTTTTTGATAAGGTGCTCCGTTGCCAACTGTAAGCCCATAAAGTTATTGGTTCCGACGAAATCAAATTGATCTTCTCCAATAGGTCGAACAGCCAACACTATCGGAAAGCCACGACTTTGTACTGTCTCCAGAAAGTCCAGATCGGTTTCCATCGCAGGGCACATAACTACACCACCGGCATTCTGACTCAACAACGAATCGATGAACTTGCTTTGACGCTCAACGCTCTCTTCAGCGTTTGCGAGAAAGAGTAACGAATCTTGCTCTTCAAGATAGTGACTAAGTCCTGCAATCATTTCAGCGAAAAATGGGTTGGTGATATCCGGTATGACGAGCCCAACTAGGTTACTGCGCTTGTGTCGCAAGTTGGCAGCGGCCTGATTGTAAACATAACCAAGCTCTTTAACCGCTTCTAATACCCGCTCACGCGTGGTGGCAGAGATTCGCCCTTTGTTCGTCAATACCATGGACACGGTTGCGGTGGAAACGCTGCAATACTTAGCCACATCTGCGATGGTTGCTTTCGTCATGTTGAACTCCAGTAAATGAAATTAGCGCCAGTTATAACGGCTTTCCTACCTGATTAAAACTAGATTAATCGATTAACCCAAATCACGGACTTTTATCGCTATGATTATGTGATTAACTACAAAGTTAGCCTTCAAATCAAGGGTTAACGAACGCTAAATGAGTAGTTAACCGCGTTAACCTATTTGTTGATTGATTAACTGAGTGATTAGACTGTAGTCAAATGATTAACTTAAGGTGATGTATGAAATACCTATCTGGTCAATCCAATTATGACAAGTTTCCAAATGTAGAAGTGAAGGGCTTTGACCACTCAGCCGTTCGCGGTTGGGGCAGTATCGTTGACACAATTGAACAACGCCTTCAGGACCAAGATAAACATATTTTGGTGATCGATACCTATCATGGTGTCAATCACAATGAAATCCTCGACCAGCTTGTTGCTCCGCTCTCCCCCGCTTTAGTGGTGTCAATGGACGACGCAAAATATTCCGAAGAACATATCTTCGCTATGTTAGAACGCAACATTACCGATGACCGAGTCTTTGGTGTCATTGCACCACACAAGCTGGACGAGTTCTTTGACTGTGAAAAGCTACAACAACTAAAGCAAGCCGTTACAGACACTGATTCTGGTTTAATCGTTGTTTTAGGCCATGGCGCAAGATTGGTCGCTGAAGGGGAAACCTTTATTTATGCTGACCTCGCTCGTTGGGAAGTCCAACAACGCTTCCGCCGTGGTGAGCTCGGGAACTGGGGCGCAGAAAACTACGATGAGGATGTATTACGTAGATACAAACGCTCATTCTTTATCGAGTGGCGTGTATTCGACCGTTATAAGACCAAACTGCTGTCTGACGTCGATTTTCTATTAGACACTAACACCGCTTTTGACCCTAAAATGGTCTCTGGCACAGCGTTCAACGCCGGCTTACAACAAGCGACAACTCAACCATTTAGACTGGTGCCTTTCTTTGACCCAGGGGTCTGGGGCGGTCAATGGATGAAAGAAGTCTGCGACCTCGAGCAAGACAAGCCAAACTATGCATGGTGTTTTGACTGCGTACCTGAAGAAAACAGCTTACTGCTTAAATACGGTGACGTTGTTGTCGAAATACCATCGCAAGACTTGGTATTAACACAACCGCGCGCACTCTTAGGCGACAGTGTCCATGCACGTTTTGGCGCAGAGTTCCCAATTCGATTCGACTTCCTCGATACCATGCAAGGTCAGCATCTAAGCCTGCAAGTACACCCTCTAACAGAGTACATTCAGAACGAATTTGGGATGCACTATACCCAAGACGAGAGCTATTACATGTTAGACGCTGGAGAAAAAGCCAGTGTATATCTTGGCACTAAGTCTGGCATCAACCCAGATGAAATGATGGATGATTTATATGCAGCGCAACGCGGCGAAAAGTCATTCGATGATGAGCGCTTTATCAATCAATTTCCAGCGAAAAAGCACGACCATTTCTTAATCCCTGCCGGCACTATTCACTGCTCGGGCTCCGACTCAATGGTGCTTGAAATCAGTGCAACCCCATATATCTTCACTTTCAAACTGTGGGATTGGGATCGTCTAGGGCTTGATAACCTGCCACGACCAGTACATTTGGACCATGGCAAAGAAGTGATTCAATGGGAGCGCAACACGGAATGGTGTCAGGAGCATTTAGTTAACGCTATTACACCAATCGCAGAAGGCGAAGGCTGGAGAGAAGAGAAAACGGGCCTGCATGAGCGTGAGTTTATCGAGACCCGACGCCACTGGTTCAGCAAACCCGTTCTTCATAAAACTGAGGGAACCGTCAATGTTCTGAACTTAGTCGAAGGTAGGGAGGCAATTATCTTGAGTCCAGACAATAAATTTGAGCCATTTGTTGTTCATTATGCCGAAACCTTCGTTATCCCAGCTCACATAGACGCTTATGTCATCCAACCATATGGCGAAAGCGAAGGAAAAGAAATTGCCACTATTAAAGCGTTCGTAAGAGGTTAATCATGCTCCATTTTATCGTAGCCAGTCACGGCCCATTAGCCACTGCACTTATCAGTAGCGCCAACATGGTATTTGGCGAACTCAATAACACGACTGCGATCTGTCTGACCGAAGAGGGAGGCATAGAGCAATTCAAACACGATTTTCACCATGAAATCAATGCGATAGCGCCCAATGTCGACGGCATTATTGTGTTATGCGATTTGGAATGCGGCACACCCTACAACGTAGCTTGCACTTACGCATTCAACCCAGATTTAAATCCCAAGGTGGAAGTCGTAACCGGGGTTAACTTCCCAACACTTTTAATGACGGCAGACTTTGTTGAAGAGACGGACGCTTCATCGGTTGCAGCGACCTTGCAGCAAGAAGCGCTAAAAACGGTTGTTGTTGCCAAGCCAGTAGAGCTGTCACAAGAAGACTATTTTTAAGGAGAAACACTATGGCTATTTCATTTGTGCGTATCGACGACCGCGTTATTCATGGACAGTTAATGACTCGTTGGGCAAAAGAACTTCCTTGTGATGGCATCGTGGCCATTGACGATGCTGTAGCAGCTGACCCATTGCTATCACAAGTCATGAAAGGCGCCGTAACCGACGTTAAAGTTTGGCTATTTGACACGGCTACCGCCGTCAGCAAGCTACCGAAGGTGATCGCCAGCGACAAGAAGTATTTCGTCATCGCGAAATCTCCAGTCACGCTGCGCCGTATTCGCGAAGCGGGTATTAGCCTTGAAAATCTCAATAACAAAATCAACGTTGGCCCAATGAGCGCTAGAGAAGGCACAACGACAATTGGCGGCAACCAATGCGTCAACCAAGAAGAAATATCTGCATTTAACTACCTCTCAGAAGACGGTCACCACATCGACTTCAGATTGGTTCCTGATGCCAGTTCCTACACCTGGCAAGATGCACTGCAAAAACTGAAATAACAACAAAACAACCTCCACTTTTGGCGCGGCTTTTAGCTTCAAAAGTGGAGAGACTAATACGTGAGCTAAAGGATGACATTATGTTTTTAGAAGCAGTATTTATCGGGATACTCTGCTATCTCGGTGCCCTCTCCACCCCTTGGTTACTTGGACTAACCGGTGGTTGGTACACTATCACTCGACCACTCGTGTCCGGTATGTTGGTGGGTATCATCTTAGGTGATATTCAAACTGGCATCATGGTTGGTGTAGCGGTACAAGCCGTTTACATCGCTATGGTAACACCTGGCGGCTCCATGCCAGCCGACCTTAACTTTGTCGCCTATCCTGCTGTCGCGCTCGGTATCATGTCTGGACAGGGCGTGGAAGTAGCCGTTGCTATTGCCGCAACCATCGGTATCGCAGGCACCATCATCTTCAACTTTATGATGGTCATTAACTCCTATTGGAACCATAAGGCGGATTTAGCCATAGAAGCTGGTGATGAGAAAAGCATGTACATGAACTCCGCCATTTACCCGCAGGTCACCAACTTCTTGATGCGCTTTATTCCGACCTTTATTGCGGTTTACTTCGGTAACCAATACATCGAAGGGTTTATGGCTAGCCTCCCCGATTTGGTGATTAACACTATGACGGTTCTAGGTGGCATCTTACCTGCTGTGGGTATCGCAATTCTGTTAAAGCAGATTATCAAGGAGTCTACGATGCTGATTTATTTCTTAGTCGGTTTCGTTGGCATCGTATTCCTAAACCTCAACATGGTGGGTTTGGTAATGATTGGCGCACTATTCGCTCTACTTCATTACAACTACAAACCAGAACCACAAACAGCTAACGCTGCGCCAGTTCAACAGGCTGATGATGACGAGGATGAATTCTAATGACTGTACAACACAACAAATTTGGTAGTGAGATCGAACCAAAGGTCGCACTCGACAAAAAAGACCTAAAGAAATGCTGGCGTGCATGGATGATGTATAACCTATCATCGATGAGTTTTGAACGCTTGGAGTCGTTTGGCTTCTGTCTTGGTATGATGCCTGCTTTGAAAAAGCTCTACCCGAATCAAGAAGACCGAAAAGAAGCGATGAAACGCCATGCCTCCTTCTACAACACCGAACCGCAGTTGGGCGCTATCATCAATGGTATGGCTGTGGGTATGGAAGAGAAGAAAGCCAACGGCGAGCCGATTGACGGCGAGACCATTAATACACTCAAAGTCGGTTTGATGGGACCAGTTGCTGGTATTGGCGATTCCATGATTCCGGGTATGTTAGTACCTATCTTACTCAGTATTGGTATGGCACTAGCCGCTGGCGGTAGCATGTTAGGCCCGATCTTCTATATCGTGGCATTTAACGCTATCGCTATTATCGGCTCTTACCATCTGTTTATGAAAGGCTACAAGATGGGCGCAGGCTCCGTTGAGATGCTTGTCAGCCACCGTTCAACTAAGATTCGTGAAGCACTGTCGTTATTAGGTGTCTTTGTCATGGGCGGTGTTGCGGCTAGTTATGTCAACCTAGGCACTGGACTTGAGTTTGCAACCAAAGACGGCGTCGACATCAACGTGCAAATGATGCTCGACGGAATTTTCCCTAAACTGCTGCCATTAATTGTCGTGTTAGGCACTTGGTTTGCGATGGCGAAAAAAGGTCTTAGCCCTGTAAAAGCAATGCTTTCGCTTGTGGTTATCTCTTTCATCGGTGTCGCTATCGGTCTCTTCTAATTCTCAATACCTAGGGCACTCATTGAGTGCCCTATTCTTTGGAGTAAACCATGGACTCCCTAACATCTCAAATCGCTCGTTGCCAACACTGGCTTTCTCAACATGCCCTACCTCGATGGCAAAAAGCACAATCCAATCAAAGCGGGATTTTTGCCGAAGGCTTACTCTCCGACGGACAAGAGTTTAATGACGATTTACACAGATTTCGCGTGCAGCCACGTCAAGTTTACGTCTTCGCCCATGCTACAAAACTCAACCTAATTGACGGTCGTAATCAAGTTTTGGCTGCCATTGAACAAGGATTTACATACTTTGGCTCACCATCATCCGGTTATCGTTTTGCGCTGTGCAAAAACAATGACAGTAGTAGTGAGGCGATTAACTTATACGAGCAAGCTTTCGCACTTCTTGGGTTTGCCTGGTATTACAGACTAGCGGCTAATGATATTACTCTAGCCGCAATGGAAACCATTTACCAACACATCTCAACATATCTTAGGGATACGGAACAAGGTGGCTTTTTCCTGACTGAAGGCAACACTGTCAACAAAGGGCAAAATCCTCACATGCATTTGTTCGAAGCGTTAATGGTCAGCTACGAACATACCGACAACCCTATTTGGCTGGAGCGAGCAACACAAATCTATCATTTGTTCCAAGCTCATTTCATGCAAAGTGACCATTTAGCTGAGTTCTTTCAGGCCGATTTCTCACTTGACTTTGAAACAGGCTCCCACATCGATCCAGGCCATCATTATGAGTGGATCTGGTTACTCAACCATTACCACAAACTCACTGGCGCTTGTGTCGACAATGAAATTGATGTGTTGTACCGCTTTGCACAGCAATATGGGCATAACGACAATGGTCTGGTTAGGGACGAGATATACGCCAATGGAAAGCCCTTGCGTCCAACATCGCGCCTTTGGTGTCAAACCGAATACTTAAAAGCGTGTATTGCACTTTGGGAGCGAGCCCCAAGCGACAGTCGCCGAATCGCCATCACTCAAGCGGTGGAAAACATCTTTGTCCATTATTTAGATCCAGCATTACCCGGATTATGGGTCGATCAAGTAAATAGCACGGGAGAGCCGTTAAATAGCCACTCTCCTGCGAGCAGTTTTTACCATCTATTTCTCGCATTTTCTGAACTACTCAGAATAGCGGATAAGGACTAACATGCATTTATCTATTCCTCCAAGCATCAATTACTTAACAGGTCATATTGATGCAAAAAACGTTGTCTGCAAAGAAACCACGCTTGGCGCACTTGAAGGCGTATTTGCCGACGAAACCCTACGTGCCGCAAGTGCACAGGACCAAATCATCTACCAAGTAGAAATGCTACCTGCGCAGCAAGCAGAAGGAGAGCTAAACTTTGGTGTTTCGCATATCGAACCCGGTTGTGTAGGCGACGAGTTCCACATGACCCGAGGGCACATTCACCAACGCAAAGAGCAAGCAGAGTTCTATTTGGGCTCGCAGGGTGAAGGGTTATTACTCATGCAAACAGAGCAAGGAGAAGTGTCCATTGAGAAAGTCTTCCCAGGCAGCGTGCATCATATTCCAGGCTTTATTGCCCACCGATTGATCAATACGGGTACCACTCGACTATCTGCAATTGCAGTTTGGCCTGCAATCGCAGGGCATAACTATGATTTTTTAAATGAGGTAGGGTTTAAAGTTCGTGTATTCAAATCGTCAACCGCATATAAAGTAGTTTATATGGATATGACTGACTAATAAACCACCGCTTTTAATCATAGATTGTCGCCATTACTGTACAGAGTCTTTGATTAAGTGAGCAAAAATAAACGAAGATGGCAGATCAGTTTGCATCTGCCATCTATTGCTGTTTTGATTGGCTATAAGAGGCGGTACAGATTAGGTTTGAGACTCTGACAAGCTCTGTGCAGCATTCAAACCTTATGTTCTGTAAAGCACTTTCACAACGTGCCAACCAAACTTAGTTTTCACTAGGTGCGGAACAAGCGTTTCGCCAGAGAAACAGACTTTGTCAAACTGAGGCACCATTTGCCCACGTCTGAACTCACCAAGGTCACCACCACGCTTACCCGACGGGCAGGTCGAATACTTCTTTGCTAATGTCTGAAATTTAGCGCCCTTTTTAAGCTGTTTAATGATGTCTTCTGCCTGTTCTTTATGTTTAACAAGAATATGCAGAGCAGCTGCTGTATTGGCCATGTTAATGCCTCGTGATTGGTAACTAATATGGGGCCGATTGTACCCGATCAAAATGAGATCTTCATCTAAGCGATGAGTTAATAATATTGAAAATATCTGACTCGCAGTCAAACGATAACAAAATTGATATAGGTTCATTGACCCTAAATGGTTTTACATTACCATGTAAGGTAACAAGTACTCGGATGAAGATGGAATGGCCAAGACACATAGTAAAGCAAATCAATCGCAAGGTATGCTGATGTTTACTCTCACCAGTAACAAACAGCTATTTGCTATTGGTACACTTAAAGTACGCGAAATCGTCCCATACCAACCAACAACACAGATCCCTTATTCACACCATCATGTCATTGGAACGGTCACTATTCGTAATAAGACCATTCCAGTGATAAATATGCCCGCTGCGATCGGTTTTCGTCCCATTCAGCCAGAAGAGTATGATTCATGCTATTTGATTGTGACTGACTGTCTACGAACAATAGTCGCCTTTATGGTTCGCTCCATCGAAAAGATAATTGAATGTGACTGGAAGTCGATAGAATCCGCACCCAAAACGGCTGGCAATAATGTGTTCGTTACGGGTATTACCCGATACAAGGATCAGATTGTACAAATGCTCGATGTCGAGCTGCTGTTGTCAAAAATCTATCCTCAGTATGAGTCCACCAATATTCCTATGCTCACTGATATTGAGCGAGAGCGCTTAAAAGCCCTCAGAATTCTGTTGGTTGATGACTCATCTATCGCTCGTAAGCAACTGTCTGATGCCCTTGATAGTATCAATATCCCCTATCAAATCTGTAACAACGGGCTGGATGCCTTGGCGTTAATGCGTGCATGCGCAGCCAAAGGCGAGGCTATCGATATGTTAGTGAGTGATATTGAAATGCCTGGGCTTGATGGTTATGAACTGGCATTCGAGACCCAAAATGAGCAAGAGTTGAGTAACAGTTATGTCATTTTACATACCTCACTCTCTAGCGAGATTTGTGTAGAACGTGCTCAGCAAGTGGGAGCACATGAAGCACTAGAAAAATTCAACGCTGGCGATTTGATTCAGGCTATGTTACGTGGTGCTAGCAGACTGGAAGAAGGCAACGTAAGAAGCGAAGTTATTGTCGGCGAATAAGCGCCAACAGTCAGGATGTTAAATTCGTCGCGCTTCATTTGCTCAATCTCTATACAGCTTCTAGTATTTAGATGTGCTAAAGTTCATATAATCAATCAATAAGTCAGAACAAAGTATTAGTAAATCAAGCATCTATGCGTTTTATCCGCTAATCATAACGAACAGGTGCCTAGAGTAAGAATGCTCATAAAACATGACAGACGACGACTTTAAAAAATCGACGGCAAATTTAAAAAAAGCCGTCCCGCTAATGATGAAAAATCACGTAGCTGCTACCCCAGCAAACTATGCACTTTGGTACACCTATGTAGACAACGCGATCCCTCAGCTAAATAGAGAACTAGACAGCGTTTTAGAAAACTATGGCATCTGCCCACCCGCGGCAGGCGAACAACTCTATAACAACTATGTTGCCACTCGTTCTGAAACCGACATGAGGAATCTTCGGGCTAATATTGAGATTCTGGTGAACGAAGTAGCCAGTTCAATGACTGACACCCTCTCTGACACCTCTGAATTTTCACAACTGATTGATAAGAGCTTTGACAGCCTTGAAAGAGTGGAAGATGAATCGGTTTCTCTCGAAGAAGTGATGACCGTGATAAGACAACTGGTGGCAGAATCAAGAGAGATTCGTAATTCGACTCGATTCCTCAACAGCCAGCTTGCAAACGCGGCGAAAGAGATCAATCAGCTTAGAAGTCAATTAGCCGAAGTGCAGCAAGACGCACTTTTTGATGCACTAACCAGCCTTTACAACCGTCGCGCATTCGATAGTGACATTAAAACACTGTGTCGAGCAGAGCAGAAAATGTGTTTAATCCTTGCTGACATCGATCACTTCAAGAACTTCAACGACTCGTACGGACACCTGTTCGGAGATACGGTTATTAAAGGAATTGCTCGTAGGATGCAATTGAGCTGCCGAGAAGGGATTCATGCGTACCGCTTCGGTGGTGAAGAGTTTGCGCTGATTATTCCAAATAAGTCCCTTCGCATCGCTAGACAATTTGCAGAGAGCCTGAGACGAACCATTGAAAAGCTTACCGTTAAAGACAGACGTACCGCTAAGTCGGTCGGCAATATCACTATCTCATTAGGTGTTGCCGAGCTAGAGCCAGGAGAGTCGCCAGATTCACTGATTGAGAGAGCCGACAAACTGCTTTATGAGGCCAAACAGCTAGGCCGTAACCGTGTTATGCCGATTTAGGGCTTAGCATACAAGCAAACATTGCAGCCCCAGCCAATCGCGCTGGGGCTTTTTTGTGCTTAACCGTCTGAGGTGATGGCTTTGATCAGTTCTTGCTCAACTTCATCTGCTCGTTGGTTGTCAATCTGACAGGTGCCAGCAGCTTTGTGTCCACCACCGCCATATTTGAGCATCAGTTCCCCCACATTGGTCTTAGAGCTGCGATCAAATATCGATTTTCCGGTTGCAAATACTGTGTTCTGCTTTTGGAAGCCCCACATTTTGTGGATTGAGATATTACATTGTGGGTAGAGCGCGTAAATGATGAAGCGATTACCAGCATAGATGACCTCTTCTTCGGTCAAATCCAGTACCACTAGATTGTTGTAAACCTTTGCACAACGCTGGATCTGCTGTTTAAACAAGTTTTCATGTTCACGATAGAGGTCGATTCTCTCTCTCACATCAGGCAATCGTAATATTTCATCAATGGTATGGTTTTTACAATACTCAATCAGATCCATCATTAAGCTGTAGTTCGAAATTCGAAAATCTCGAAAACGCCCTAGCCCTGTGCGGGCGTCCATCAAGAAGTTGAGTAGGTTCCAGCCTGTAGAGTCGAGCACTTCATCGCGACTAAACTGAGCGGAGTCCCCTTTGTCCACAGCAGCCATCATATCAAGCCAGCGGCTGGGGAAAGTTTGCTCACCACCATAATGCTCCCAAACAACACGCGCGGCTGAGGGAGCGTTTGGGTCGATAATGTGGTTCTTTCTTTCACCCTGATTGCGTATCACTTCAGACAAGTGATGGTCAAAGACAAGGTGGGCTTGTTCAACGTATGGCAGATTGGTCACGATATCGTTCCCCGTAATTTCCACAACGCCGTCTTGCATATCTTTAGGGTGAACAAATTTAATATCATCAATCAGTTCTAACTGCCTAAGTAGTACGGCACAAACCAATCCATCAAAATCACTACGAGTTACAAGTCGATGTTTTCTATCCGACATCTGACACTTCCTATGCTTCGAATTATTTTAGGGACACAACATACTTAACAATAATCTTTGTGCTTATTTATAAGTGTGTTGAATTGTTACTTTTAATTTTAGACATCGACTACTTTTTAACAAACTCAAGACAGAAATTTTAGTTCAATCCTCTATACTCGATATGCTACCAATTGATTCAATTGAGGAAACTCTATGAGAAATACCTATTTAGCTCTGGCAGTGTCCAGTGCTGTATTACTCGCAGGCTGCGCGAGCGAGCCAGACGAATACGAAGTGAAAGAGTACACATCTCTTGCTAACCCAGCTGCGGTTTATTGTGTCCAGCAAGGTGGAGCGCTTGAAACGGTGACTGAAGATGCTAAACGAGTCACCTACTGCGTATTCCAAGACGATCAACGCGTTGAACAGTGGGAGTACTACCGAAACAATCATAAGCAACAGAGCGACAATAGCTAATTGCTTGAGCTGAATCGGTTTGGCACGAGAAACCGATTCGTTTGGCTAGATGAAAGAGAGAGCACTGCCTCTCTCTTTTTGATCTTAAGTGTACACTGTTCAGTTATGACATTTCTCTGACAAAGGAACCAAGGCGAAAAATAAAATGTGACAAAAATCACTAAAAATTTCTACACAAAGGCGATAGATGCCATGAAATGCCAAACCTCAACCGATCACCGCGCCGTAGTCACTGTTAGCTCAAAAGCGACCTTCCAACGAGTTGCCCTTAATGTCTTGGTTCTAGCCACACTCAGTATCTTTGTGAATCTCTGCTTGCGCGTCGATTTTACTCTACTTCATCATGGTTTAAGTGAAAGCTCTATGACAGAGTTGGTTCAATCACTCATGCTTGCGGTCACGAGCTTGGCGTTCTTTCTATTAGCCCAACGCAATCGCTCTATTCGTCACGCATCGATACTGTTCAGCGGCTTCTTTACTGTGCTGTTTATGCGCGAGTCCGATGTGTGGTTTGATTTGATATTTCATGGTGCGTGGGTTATCCCAGCCCTTTTGGTCACATTTTCTGCGTGCTTTTATGCTTACCGTGGAGGAAGTGATTCAATTCAACAGCTTGCCAAGATCTTAAACAGTCGATATATGCCGATATTGATTACCGCTGTGGTGTTGCTGCTGGTATTTTCTCGTTTGTACGGGATGGGCTCGTTCTGGCACTCCGTGATGGAAGAGCACTATCTGCGAGAGGTAAAAAACCTATCTGAAGAAGCGATCGAGCTGCTTTGCTACAGCCTGATTTCACTGAGTGCAGTTAAGACTTATTACCTTCTCACAAAATCTGACGCTCAGGATCGTACTGGCGATTAAGCTTCGTCAGCGTCACATCAAGCCGCTTGAGCTGTTGTAACGTTTCTTCGCGACTCAATTGCGGGGTGGTCATTTCGACTGCCCTTTTTATCGCATCAAGATCAGCAAGCGTCTCTTCATCCCCTATACATTTTTCAAGCTCAATAAGTGCATTACGAGCAATTTGATACGGTTGCTCCCTCACATCAGCCAATGGCCGTTTAAAGACATTTGACACGTATCCTTGCAGATAAACTCGATATGTAGTCAGTTCATCGAGTAGCAAAAACACTCGACTAAACTCATTGCCGTGCGGATAAGGCACTGAATAGTGAGCACTGACCGCCCTATCTATCTTGATGGGTAGTCCCGTCTCAGCACATCGCTTTTCCAATACACGCAATAAGCCCTGCTCATCCATCAACGCCTGTATTTCAAATATCCGTTTGAGGTGGTAGTCGTCGTTCGAGACGAGTTGGACATTGATCCCCTCTCCCTTCGCACAGAGACCACTCTCAATCAATTTGTTGGCAGCATTACTAATATTCTCAATGGTGTTGGTGGATTGGTCTTCAAGCAGCAAATATGGTGGATTGAGATTGGCACCAGCAACGCAGCGTTTGAAGTAATCATACATAGCTTGCGCCTCAGTCACAGTCTGTCCTTCAGTGACTCCACCACAAAATAGCACCACCGTTTGACGCAAGTCTTTTGTCGCTAGAAGCGCTATCAAAGCTTCCACTCTTGAGCGACCTTCAGCCGTAATCGTGTTATCGACCAGTCGTTTTCCGAGAACTAGCACAACATCGATAATGTCCATTATTTACTCATGTCTCAATTATTCCTACTAACGATACGAGAAACTGTACAAGTATTGACCTTATCGCTAAGTTAGCTTGGATTAATATGTTGATGATCACACTGGCAAACGTGCAATTGCTCGGCACATGCCATACTTGTTATTAAAAGAGTCCGAAGTACCGGCCATTCAAACAGGAAGTTAAGTTTATGCTGTCAATATTTGATATTTTTAAAGTTGGGGTCGGGCCTTCCAGTTCCCATACTAACGGTCCGATGCTCGCGGGTTATCATTTTACCCGCCTTCTCGCCTCCTCGATAGCCAGTGTCAGTCGCATTCAAGTGGATCTTTATGGTTCACTCTCCTTAACGGGTAAAGGTCACCACACTGATCGCGCGGTCATCCTTGGCTTACTTGGCAACAGACCGGACACCATCAAAATCTCCAGCGCGAAACAAGCATTAAGCTCAACAATCGAAGAGGGAAAACTTTGCCTTGCCGGAGCGCATACGATCAACTTCAGCTACGATAGCGATATTCTTTTTCACAAAGATAACCTACCTCTGCATGAAAATGGAATGACTATCACCGGCTATGATTCATTAGGCACCCAAATCGCGTTCGAGACTTATTATTCTGTGGGTGGTGGCTTTATCGCAACAGAAAAAGAGCTCAAAGAAGGCGGTGGTCAAAACGAAGTTGACGTTCCTTTCCCGTTTACCAGCGCAGATCAAATGCTAGAAATGGCAGAAGCAAATGGTTTAAGCCTTGGCGGCATGATCTTGCAAAATGAACTCCAGTTTTTCAGTGAAGAGGAAATCGTTCGTAAAGCAGACCAGATTTGGAAAGTGATGACGCTTTGTATGCAACGAGGTTTTGAGACTGAAGGCATTCTAGAGGGCGGCCTCAACGTAACCCGACGCGCACCTAACCTTCTGAAGAAGCTTGAGGCAAATGCGGCAATAGAAAATGATCCGATGGAAATTATGGACTGGATCAACCTGTTTGCTTTTGCCGTCAGTGAGGAGAATGCCGCTGGCGGCCAGGTCGTAACGTCTCCAACTAACGGTGCAGCGGGCGTGATTCCTGCGGTTCTCATGTATTACCACCGTTTTATTAAAGAATTAGATACCAAACAACTCAAAGACTTTCTGGCCGTTGCTGGGGCGATTGGTATTCTTTACAAAACCAATGCGTCCATTTCTGGGGCAGAAGTAGGCTGTCAGGGCGAAGTTGGTGTGTCGTCATCTATGGCTGCTGCGGGCCTCACAGCGTTGCGCGGAGGCAGCAATGAACAAATCTGTATCGCGGCAGAAATTGCGATGGAACACTCGCTGGGCATGACCTGTGATCCTATTGGCGGACTGGTTCAAGTGCCTTGTATCGAGCGAAATGCGATGGGGGCAATGAAAGCGATTAACGCCTCACGTATGGCGCTAAAACGCACCAGTAAGTGTCTTATCTCTCTAGACAAGGTGATTGCGACTATGTACCAGACAGGTAAAGACATGAATAAAAAATACCGCGAAACATCATTGGGCGGATTGGCCGTGATCCATATGGCTCCGCCATGTGAATAACACTCAACCCCTGAGATTCGTCTCAGGGGTTGAGTGTTTTGCTCATTTTAGCGCGATTAGATCTTATCGCTGACAGCGAACACTGCGCTCAGCATATCGTGTCCGAATTTAACACTACGTTCCGGAGACCAGCCGTAAAGTGGATCGGGATAATCGTTATTGTCTTTAAACGGCATCTCTACTGTGTATGACAAACATCTGAACTGTTCACCCACCCAGTTAGAACCAACCGTCAGGTTTGCCTTGCCTGCTTCGTCTTTATCGTAACCAAACTCATCCTGAAACTCTGGCGTGACCGTTTTTAGGACATCTTTGAACGCTTGCTCTAACTTAGCATGGCGCTCATCATACGATGGTATTCCCTCAGAGCCCGCTACAAAGTTATACGGTATCGCTTCATCACCATGAATGTCCAAGAACATATCAACCCCCGTTGCAAGCATACGCTCTCGCACTAGGTAGACTTCAGGGCTACGTTCCATTGAAGGCGTTTGCCATTCACGGTTTAGGTTGACCCCAATTGCATTGCAACGTAGGTGGCCTCGAATGCCGCCATCTGGATTCATGTTAGGCACAACGTATAGGACGGCTTTCTCGAGCAAGGCACGCGCCGTTGTGTCATCGTCATCCAGTAGTCGCTGTATGAACCCCTCCATAAACCATTCAGCCATGGTTTCACCTGGATGTTGGCGTGCAATCAACCAGATTTTCTTTTTGCCCTCTTCTGGCTCACCAAAAGTGAGTAGGCTCATATCATTGCCATCAAGTGTATGACCCAAGGTTTCAAGCTGACAATGGTGCGCACTTTGCGCCATATGCAGGAGATCAAGGTGACGGTCGTAGGTATAAGGCGCGAAGTAAGCGAAATAGATAGAGCGACGCTCAGGAATCACAGTAAATGTCAGTGTGTCGCCATCAAAGTCTGCCGGAATTCGAAACCACTCTTCACGGTCATAAGAAGCAACCACGTCATAACCGTTCCAACCTTCTGGATACGCTGAGTTTTTCAGATCCAGTATTTTGAACGTGTGAGGCTGTTCAGCTTCAGACTCTAGACGAAAATGGAACCACTGATAAAACTCAGACTGATTGTCATTAGGGATTCTAAGCTGAATATCATCCATATTGGTGGTATTAACGACTTCTATACTACCGCTATCGAAGTTACTGAAAATTTTCATAACGTTACGTTCCTTTTACAAATTCAAGCTTGCAGCGCAGACTAACACAAAGATTTCTAACTAAGAATAGATTTGAACTTGAATGACTAACTATCGCTGCTCAACAAATATCCAAGGCAAACGATTTAGATCAATAACATTACATTAATTTATGCGAATCTGATAAAACTTAGTGCATCAAGCATTATTTCTGCGATAATTGTTTCAATTTATAACATACCACAGATTCATTAATATTAAGTTGTTAATTCTGTGTTACAGGATCTAAAAGAGACTATTATGTGGAATAAACTCAATAAATCAATGATGTTCTGCCAAGCCATGTTTGGATTATCATTCTATGGTGTAATGGTGATTCTAACCCGCTTCTTTTTAGAAGATTTAGGCTATAGCGAAGCGGATACTATGATGGTCGTGGGCGCATTTTCTTCTATCGGACCGCTGTTTGCGATCGCGGGCGGTTTTATAGCGGATAAGTTCCTTGGTGCCTACCGCTCTCTAACTATCGCATACGGCACTTTTGCTACAGGTTACACGCTACTTGTATTGGGTGCTTCAGCAACCAATATCCCGATGAGCTTGGTGGGTATTGCTCTAGCAAGCTATGCGCGCGGTTTGATGTCTCCTTCTTACCCTAGCCTTTACAAACGCACTTTTGCTTCAGAAGAAGATTTTGAAAACGGCTACCCTGTCAACTATTCGGTAAACAACGTCGGAGCACTGTTAGGTCAGTACCTATTCCCGATGTTTGTACTTGTTATTGGTTTCCACGGCAGCTTCTCTCTCTCAACTGTTATGGCGGCTTTCGCGCTTGCGGTACTGGTCCTATTCAACAAACAACTGGTTAGCGTAGGTGCAGACATCGACCAGAAACCAGTTAGCGCAAAAAACTGGATCGCTTTCCTTACCCTATCTGCGGCGATGGTAGGCTTAGTATTCTTCATGTTCTCTAACATGGATATTGGTCAAAATATCGTTTATGCGATTGGCGCTGCCGCGATTCTTTACTTCATCTCACTGATGTTTAAATCAGGTAAATCTGACGCACTGAAAATGGGTACTATCCTAATCATGACAGTGCTAACGACCTGTTTTTTTGTTTACTACGGTCAGATGATGACATCTATGACAATGGTCACCATCAACACAATGCGTGGTGATCTGTTCAACTTGATCCCAATCGCACCAGAAGCCTCAATGGCGATGAACCCACTATGGTGTATTGTTGCAGGTCCAGTGATTTCACTGACTTTCTCTTCTTTGGAAAAGAAAGGCATCAATTTCTCAACAGCCACTAAGATTGGTTTTGCTTTCATCTTTACTGCGATCGCGTTTGGTATCCTGACGATGGCTGTCATGAATGTCGGCGAAGATGTCATTATTCGTCCTGAAGTGTTTCTTGCCATCCACTTCTTCCAAGCATTCGCTGAAGTTATCGTTGGTAGCTTGGTGGTGGCGTTTATTCTGTCGGTTGCACCTAAGCACATCGAAGGCTTCTCAGTCTCGCTATTTTCCGTCGCTATGGCCCTAAGTGGGATCGTTGGTGCGGTATTCTCCACATCTATCGCATTAGAGAAAGGCCAGCAAATCACCCAAGAGATTGTGCAAACGGTTTACGGTGAGTACTTCCAGCTACTGACAATTCTTGCAGTCGTAATGGTCGCAATTGCGCTGCTCTCTTCAATGATCATCCGCAAAATGCTTGCAGCAGCACGAGCAGATGAACAACCTCAAATGGTTGAAGCTGAAAGCTAATTTACTGCCAGTAAGAAATAGAAAAACCCAAGTCATTGCTTGGGTTTTTGTTGTTTGTTGTCCTGGTCAAATCCAGCCGGACACTTTCTCTATTTAATCATTTCAGAGCATGAATCAAACCTGTGATCATCAGGGTGATTCCTACAGAACGAGTTAGACACCACTTCTCTCCCAAGAAATAGATCCCCATAAACAATCCAAATACAATACTGATTTGCCTTAGTGCCACGACTAAGCTGACGTTGTCTGTCATGGTCATCGCAAATAACACCAATCCGTAGGTTGATGCCATCATTACTCCTGCCATACTGGCTGTTTTGCGGATCTGCCACGCTGTCTTAATCTCACCTGACTTACCCGTGACTAAGCACCACACAAGGGCAGGAATACCTATCGCCCAAAACTGCACACCTAAGTAAAAGATCGCACTGTAGTGATCACTCAAGATCTCTGATGCTTGTTCAGTGAGTAAACTGAGTGCTTCTTTGTCGACCACCGAGTAACCCGTTGTGCCTATTGCGGCAATCAAACCGACCAGATAGACCATTTGTGAAATGCCGCTAATGAACAGCAATCCCCAAAATTCGCTCGGCAATGATGTCCAGCCAATGGTTGCCAAATACCAAATCAAATAAGGGGTAAGAATGGCACAGGCAGAAAAGCTAGCCGCCATGGTAAACGCGAGCCCAGACCCTGAGTTGCTTTTACCAAGGATGTTCCAGCCTGCATGGAGAACAGCAGAAAAAACGACGAGACCAATCGCCAACAAATCCATTTCAATGTTCCTATTTGAATAAAATAAAGGCTCCGAGATGGAGCCTTAGATAATGAGAAAATCCACTTAACGATTGAGTTCTGCCAGAGATTCAATGCTGATGGCATCGTGCCGCCAATACTCGATATCGCAATCAATCAACTCGCCGTGTTGGTTGTAGTTGATACGCTCTACCACCATCGCTGGCGTGCCTGCTGTTGCGCGCAGTGCCTGAGCCATTTCACCCAACAAGGTGCTGGTTGAGATGCGGTAGCGAATCTTTTGATACGTCACGCCATAATGATCGCGATAAATGTCCGTCAGTGAATTTGATAAATCGTAGTCCAGCAGGTTCGGAAACAGCTCTGGGCGAATGTAGTTTGTTACAAATACCACAGGTCTATCTTCAAGGTATCGCACACGGTCGACTCGATATACGTCCGAGAAAGGCTGCAAGTCCAGCAAGCGCGCGGCTTGTTTGTTTGCTAACGTTCCTTTTGCTGCGATCAACTCCGTTTTTGGCACACGATTTTGCGCTTTCGCCATGTTCGGGAAGTTTAGCGTTTGGGTTGGGTCGTAACGCAAAGGCTCAGGTGAGATAAACCAACCTCGGCGATCTTCGCGATAGATTCGACCTTCCGCTTCTAGCAGTGATAACGCTTCACGCAGAGTGACGCGTGTAGTATCGAACGACTCTGCCAACTTACGCTCTGCTGGCAGTTTTTGACGCGGCGATAGCATGCCCGCTTCAATCTGTTCAACAATCGAATCTTTAATTTTTAAGTATTGCACGAAGTGTCCTTATCTTTTGCGCCAAGCTTGTGTGCGATTCTCTAACAATTTACCCAACGTCATCTGAACAATCTTCGCAATTGCGGCAGCAATCATGATCTGCTCCAGCAAGACTGGACACCACATTAAGCGACATTTTTTTGTTCAAAGTTAACTGGGCTTAGATACCCAAGAGCACTGTGCCTTCTCGTCCGATTATAATCAACCTCTATGTACTCGAAGATCGTTTGGCGCATCTGGTCTCTAGTCATAATCGGCTCATATTGGATCGCTTCAACTTTCATAGAATGGAAGAAGCTCTCAACACAAGTATTGTCCCAGCAATTTCCTTTCCTGCTCAGGGAACCCACGACGAAAGCCATTGATAGTGCGTCACAGACCAGCGTAGCCGTCATTCTGGTATCCATAGATCATCCGATTACTTGTCTTGAGTAAAGGTCAATAATTACCGCCAAGTACAGCCAGCCGTCACTTGTCGGAACATAGGTGATGTCTCCCGCCCATTTTTCATTCGGAGCCGCTGCGTTAAAGTTCTGAGCCAACAAGTTTGGAGCAACAGGCATTTGATGCTTGCTGTCCGTAGTGCACTTAAATTTACGTGCCGCTTTCGGCGTTAAATCTTGACGCTTCATACTGGCCGCAATGGTTTTAACATTGTGGCTATCAGCGTTCTCAGACAGTTCTTTTTGGATACGTCTTGAGCCATCTCGGCCTTTGCTGTTGTCAAAAGCTTCTTTGACCTTTGTATCAAGCTTTTGACGTATTGCTTCGCGTTGAATGGCCTTATGGCGATGTTTAATCCAGTAATAAAACCCACTTCGGGATACCCCGAACACCTTAGCCATACGCACAATATTGAAGCACAGTAGGTGTTCGAGCATAAATTCATAGCAATTTACTTTAGATTTTTCGCGAAGTAGGTGACGGCCTTTTTTACAATTTCTAGCTCTTCTGCTTGCTCAGCCAACTGCCTTTTGAGCTTGGCAACCTCTGCGGCTAGCTCTTGCTCTCGCTGACTTGTATTGGTGTCGTTCTTCGAGTTCTTCCGCCACCCATAGATTTGAGATTCATGTAAAGAAAGCTGTCTTGCTGCGGCAGCCACTCCGACTTTCTCTGCTAGCTTCAGAGCTTCTGCTTTAAACTCAGGGGAATGTTTAATTCTAGTTTTCTTAGTTGTCATTGTTCACCTCGTTAGTGATTGTACTCACTTAACTCGGTGTCCAAAACTACTGGGGCGGATCATTACTGTTTTAGGTCAATCACAGCTACCCCAGAATCATCTGAAATAATAACTGGGGTGAGAGTTTATCCATGCAAACTAACGCCCGATTAAGGGGAGAACAATGCCTCCACCCAAACCTAAAGCATTGTGCCATAATCACTAAATTTGAAGTAGAAGCAAAAATGCCGAGCGTTGAGAATCCCTTTTAAATTGCTTGTTATGAGGCAACTTGAAGCGACAAAGAAAGGAAGTTTTCATCGCATTCAGTCACCTTATAGCCGAGAGATTTGTAAAACCTTACTGCTGACTCATTTCTAGTGAAGCTTGATAAGGTTACGTGACTACGCCCTTGATCTCGCGCTATTTTGTGAACCATATTCATGGCACTTTCACCCAATTTTTGATTTTGAAATTCTGGGAACACAATGAGTAAATGTACATGAAGTGCATTATCGTAAGGCTTGAAGCATAGCATTCCAACTCGCGTCTCATGCAGGTAAACCCAGTGAAACCAATGCGGCTCATAGTCACTTTGTAAACGATTGACCTGAAACTCATCACACCAACCAAAGACGGCATCAACATGCGAATAAAGTCCCTGTTTCACAACAGAAAACAGACTTTCAAATTCATCACTTTCTATTTGTATTAGCTGAATATCCATATGCATCATAACGCCAAATTAAGGGGTGAACAACGCCTCCGCCCAAACCTAAAGCATTGTGCCATAAACACTAAACGTGAAGTAGAAGCAAAAGTACCAAGATGTATGGACTCCCTATCTCCCTCGGGAGTAACGTAATAAGTAACGACACTTTTACAAGGAAGCCAACACATGAC
The DNA here is from genome assembly GCF_036533775.1 of Vibrio sp. M260112. Taxonomy (NCBI): domain Bacteria; kingdom Pseudomonadati; phylum Pseudomonadota; class Gammaproteobacteria; order Vibrionales; family Vibrionaceae; genus Vibrio; species Vibrio sp. M260112. Next base: position 21,727 of record NZ_JATABH010000052.1, read on the forward strand.
TCATTCTACGGTGCTCGCTATCGACTTAGCAAAAAACGTTTTCCAAGTTTGTAAGATGGATCGACATGG
>NZ_JATABH010000053.1:0-21540 GCF_036533775.1 Vibrio sp. M260112
CTTGAGATGTTATAACGCTCAAGTTGGTGAGGCACTGGCAAATGTCAAAGCAATGAACAAAGTCATAGGACTAGGTATGCCTGTTAGAAGCTAACGGCTAGTCATATATGGCGTCGTTGATCTTCAAGCTGATTTGATCAACAACGCCCTTTTAGTCTTTTAATTGTTATACAACCCCATAGTAATCGCACCGATATAGCAACTGTTTCGGCATTGGCCGCAGCCGTTGCATACATCGTCTTTTATGTTTGGCAGTTCATCAGCCTCAATAGTGATAGCCGCTTGTGAACAAGAGCTCTCGCACAAACTGCATTCCGTTTGTAGATAGTTATTACAAATTTCTGCAAATTGGGGGCGCAAGTTGATTTCTACTGGAATAGAAGCATGCAAGGCGTCAGTAGGGCAGGCGCTAACACATTCTTCGCATAAGCTGCACTCATTGTAATCAAGGTTGAGCTGTGCCAAATTGGCGTTTAACTCAATAACGCCATTAGAACATGCAGACTGACACCTCCCACATCCATCACAGAGTCGTGAAAACAGAGCTTCATCTACAGCGTGAGGAGGTCTAGCTACTAAGCGAGGTGTCGTTTCCGGTTGATTCATCGATTCGACGGGTTTTCTCAATCTCGTAAGAAAACCACGTCGGCTATGATTTATAGGTTCACTCATTTCAAATATATACTTTTCTTCGTGACTTGAATTCCGAGCTGTTTAATAAGTTGCTGCAACCAAAGTAAAACATCACTACCTAAGTGTTGGTAAAAAGAATTTGGTGCTTTTTGTTGTAGTTGCTCAAGATAGATCGATCCCCATGGCATTAAATGTTCTCCAAGGAGTTCACAAGCTGCTTGGCTATTATCTTGCTCGATGAAGTAAGCACAAGCGAGTAGCATTAGACCGAATTGGTCTTCTGGCTCACGTTGGCCGGAGTTTAAAACGACACCGTTTTGCTGTAAAAACAGCCTGTATTGAACATTAGACTCGCCAAACAGCACCTTTTCCTTATCTAAGTAGACCGAACCCCACGGTGGTACGGGCATCGAACCAACCCCTTCAAAAAGCACACCGAAGTAGTGGTCAAACTGTTCGGCACTAAGCGATTTAAGTTGGTCAAGGGTTCGAGTGTTGAGCACGTCTTCAGCCACTAACGCGTCCACTATTTTGATAGTTTTTTCGATGGGTTGCTTTTGATAGAACAAACTACCCAAAAGTTTGATGTTATTGGTAATTGTTTTCATTTTCAGGTGCTTATCTAGTATTTGTTGAATCTGATTATTTCATGTTTTTTTGTGAAGTAGTCTAAACCTTTTTCTGTCGAAGGTTAAGTTTACACATGATTTGATTTGCATCAATAATGATGGACTTATCTATATAAGTGGTCGTGGCTTAGTACTAAAGTGTTAGGTGTTAGTAATGTTATGGTGTTTTATTATGACGAAGCAAAAACAACAATCTGATTTAATGAACCTCACCCGCCGTGGGTTTATTAAAGCGACCTCTGCTGTCGGTAGCACTGCGGCATTAGCCAGTAGTATTAGCCTACCTTTTAAATCGGGCTCAGCGAATGCTGCTGAACCTAAAGCTAATGACGAGAAAGTCGTATGGAGTGCATGTACGGTTAATTGTGGTTCTCGTTGCCCACTGCGTATGCATGTACAAAATGGAGAAATCAAATACGTTGAAACGGACGATACAGGAGATGACGAATTTGGCAATAGCCCTCAAGTAAGAGCTTGCCTACGTGGCCGCTCTATGCGTCGGCGCGTATATAACCCTGATCGCCTCAAGTACCCAATGAAACGTGTGGGCAAGCGTGGAGAAGGTAAATTTAAGCGCATTAGCTGGGAAGAAGCGTACGATGAAATTGCCGACACAATGAAGCGCTTGATCAAGGACTACGGTAATGATTCCATTTACCTGAACTACGGTACTGGCACTCTGGGCGGAACCGTAACAAAATCTTGGCCGCCCGCTTCTACTCTTGTTGCACGTTTAATGAATCTGTGTGGTGGTTACTTAAATCACTATGGTGACTACTCTACTGCGCAAATTGCTGAAGGTTTGCACCATACATACGGTGGTTGGGCGTTAAATAACTCATTTTCTGATTTGGCCAACACCAAACTGACCATTCAATTTGGTAATAACCCAGCTGAAACACGTATGTCTGGTGGTGGTCTGATTCACCATTACGTTGAAAGTAAGAATATTTCGAATGCAAAAACAATTGTCATTGACCCACGTTACACCGATACGGCTGGCGGTCGTGAAGACCAATGGATTCCAATTCGTCCTTCAACGGATGCCGCTTTAGTTGCAGGCTTAGCACACGTTTTAATTACTGAAGACTTGGTTGACCAAACATTCCTTGACAAATACTGTGTGGGCTACGATGAAAAAACCTTGCCAGCTTCAGCGCTTAAGAATAGTGATTACAAGTCTTACATTTTGGGGAAGGGTGAAGATGGTGTAGAGAAAACACCAGCGTGGGCATCAAAAATCACAGGTATTCCTGTAGATACGATTGTTAAGCTCGGTCGTGAAATGGGAGCTAGTAAACCTTGTGCTATCTACCAAGGTTGGGGCTTGCAGCGTACTTCAAATGGTGAACTAGCTTCCCGTGCAATTGCGATGTTATCTCTGTTAACTGGTTCTGTTGGTGTTCAAGGTGGTTCAACAGGTGCGCGTGAAAGTGGCCTGAGCATTCCGTTTGTTCGCTTTCCGACTGTACCTAATCCGGTGCCAACTTCGATCTCGATGTTTTTGTGGACAGATGCGATTCATCGTCACCACGAAATGACAGCTAAAACAGATGGTGTCCGTGGCGCTGAGCGTTTAGCAAACCCGATCAAGATGATTTGGAATTATGCTGGTAACTGTCTAATTAACCAACATGCTGAAATTAACCGTACGCACGATATCCTGCAAGATGATAAAGCCTGCGAAATGATTGTGGTTATTGATAACCATATGACATCTTCAGCCAAATATGCGGATATTATCCTGCCGGATTTGACTACGTCTGAACAAGATGACTGGGCGATGGATGCGTACGCGTCTAATGCTCCTTATTTTATCTTTGCTCAGAAAGCCATAGAACCTCAGTTTGAGGCAAAAGGTATCTATGAAATATGTTCTGAAATCGCAAAACGTATGGGAGTAGGCCAAGAGTTCACCGAGGGACGTACACAAGAAGAGTGGGTTGAGCATTTATATGCAGAAACTCGAAAACAAGATCCTTCCCTCCCTACTTTTGAAGAGATGAAAAAACTGGGTATCTATAAGCGACAATATGAACATGATTTTATTGCTTATGAAGACTTTCGTAAAGATCCTGAAGCAAACCCGTTAACAACGCCAAGTGGTAAGATTGAGATCTATTCTGAAACCTTAGCTAACATCGCAAAAGAGTGGGAGTTGAAAGAGGACGAAGTGATTCACCCGCTACCGATTTACGCCGATTCGATAGAAGGTCACAAGGATCCGTTGACTGCTAAATACCCACTACAGCTAACAGGTTTTCATTACAAAGCGCGTTGCCATTCAACATACGGCAATGTGGCTGAAATTAAAGCGGTCGCACGTCAGGAAGTGTGGATTAACCCAATTGATGCAGAAGAGCGTGGCATTAAAAATGGTGACATGGTAGCCATTTTCAATGATCGTGGTGAAGTTCATATTCCGGCTAAAGTTACACCACGTATTTTACCTCGCGTCGTTGCGCTTGGTGAGGGAGCTTGGTATTCACCAGATGGACAAAAAGTGGATCATGCAGGCTCAATCAACGTATTGACTACCCAGCGTCCTAGCCCGCTTGCTAAGGGAAACCCTCAGCACTCAAATTTGGTTCAAATCAAAGCAGTAAAGAAAGTGTAAGGTAGGTTTGAAATGAAACAATATGGCTTTTACATCGACTCAAGTAAATGCACAGGTTGTAAAACTTGCCAGCTTGCTTGTAAAGATTATCGCGATTTAGATATTAAGCGTAATTACCGTCGTGTTTATGAGTACACAGGTGGCGGTTTTGTACGAGACGGTGATACATGGATTCAAAAAGATGTGTTTTCTTATTACTTATCTATTGCTTGTAATCACTGTTCTAACCCAGCTTGTGTCAAAGTGTGCCCATCGGGTGCGATGCATAAGCGTACGGAAGATGGTTTAGTTGTTGTTGATGAAGAAGTGTGTATCGGGTGTCAGCATTGTGCTAATGCTTGCCCTTACGGCGCTCCTCAGTTTAACAAAGAAAAAGGCCATATGACGAAATGTGATGGTTGTTTTGAGCGAGTTTCGGGAGGTAAACAGCCGATGTGTGTCGAGTCATGTCCACTGCGTGCTTTAGAGTTCGGTGAAATTCATGTACTGCGTAAAAAGTATGGCTCTACAGCAGATGTAGCTCCTCTGCCATCTTCGAACTTAACTCTGCCAAACATAGTGATTAAGTTAAACAAAAATGCCAAACCGACTGGTGACACCAGTGGCTTCTTAGCAAACCCGAAGGAGATTTAAGATGATTTTTCATGAGTATTCTTTGATCTTTTTTACGGTATTGGCTCAAACAGCTGTGGGAGCGTACTTACTTGTTAGTGCTCGTGCTTTGGTTATGGGACACGATATCGATAAAATAAATAGCTACAAAATTCCTATGTTTTTTTTGTGGGCGATCATGGGGTTGGGGTTCTTATTCTCTCTGACACACTTAGGTTCGCCGTTACGAGCGTTTAACTCATTCAATCAACTGGGGTCTACTTGGTTATCTAACGAAGTGTTCTTCGGTGCTGCTTTTTTTGTTTTTGGTGGCTTTCAATGGTTACTCTCTATACTCAAAGTAGGTGGGACAGGAGTTCAAAAAGCGTTGATGGTTGTTGCTATGGTACTGGGCTGTATCTTTATGTATGCGATGGTTAACGTATATTTAATCGACACTGTTCCAACTTGGTTCAATGTTTACACACCATTAAGCTTTATGATAACAATGGTCGTTGGTGGTCTACTGCTATCTCAGTTTGTGATTGTCACTGCAAACGACAGCCACTTCGCAGTGGATCGTAATATCCTCATGCTGGCGTTTATTGCGGTTGCGATTAGCTTGGTTGTAACGGTAGGTAAAGCAAACCTTGTGGGTGATATTCAAACTTCGGTTGCAAAAGCTTCTGAGTTGGTTGACGGTTTAGCCGGTTATCTTGGTGTTCAAGTGGCGCTATTATTAGGAGGTTTGCTGATTTGGGCATTGCCTATGCTCAATCGTTCGGAGGTGACCCCATTAAACTTAGCTTTAGCACTGGTATTAGTATTAGCGTCTGAATTAATTGGTCGTGGGTTGTTCTACAGCTTACATATGACATCTGGATTGTAGTTAGTTTTCTTTCAATCCTATTTGAGATTAAAAATCCCTCGAAAAAGTTCGAGGGATTTTTATTTTCAGCCCTAAACCACCTACTTCAGTAGTTGGTTATCATTCAGTTCAGCTTTGCCTGTAAAACTACTCATGTTAAATGCTTCCTTGATTTTAAAATGACATACTGTGTTTCAGGCATACCAAGCCCCGTGAGCTTGTTCAATGCTTTGATCATTGCGTAAGCCTCACCAACCTGAGCGTTGTAATTTCTTAGACTTAGTTTCCCACCTAATACCAATCTGGAAAATTAACTGGTTAGGTTAACCCACTCCCTTTTGCACATCATTTGCACCCAAATCTGCGCTTTCCAAGAAGCAATTCCATGCTCTACATACCTTCTCGACAACATCGTTATAGTTCGTAAAACTTTGGTTGGCTAAATGCACGAGTTACCGAAAAATAAAGAGATTGGTAACTACTGCCAATCACTACAACCTTTGTCTAGTTCTCACCCCAAATTGATTTAGATCATTTTTCATTCAATCAATTGAGGTTATTTTGACATTGCGTTAACAGGAAAGTAACAAGGAAGATGCCAATGGAACTGAAACAAGACCCACGCTGCTACACAGATGTTTGCGTTAATGGAAAATGGTTTCACCATGACCACTGCACAACAACCGCATATATGCTCAAAGGCGGCGCTTCGTGTTCAATAGAACTCGAAAAAATGCCGGAAACCGAAAATGAACTTGTGGAACTTATTTCATCACAATTCTAATACTCAGAATCACTTTTCTATTCTCCTTTTCTTCTGAGTAACTGACAAAAATTCACTATATAAACAAGGCAGGTATCCCCCTGCCTTTCTCATTTAACGCTTAGTCAAGCCGCTAACTTACTTGTTTTGTAGGTATTAACGCCAAACACAACAATCACAGCTAACACAAATGGCAATACGTAGACATTCATCGTCCGCCAACCTACGGATGCCTCTAACCACCCTGACATTAAGGCCGTGATCGTCACACAGCTAAAGACAAAAAATTCGTTAAATGCCTGAGCTTTCGACTTATTGTGACTTTGGTAAGATTGACTAAACAATCCGGTTGCCGCAATAAACATAAAGTTCCAGCCGACACCTAAGAGAACCAGAGCCAAGCTGAAGTGCCAAATCGACTGACCATGTATATTGATGGCAATACATAGAATAAACAGTAAGCCGCCCGACAATATCATTCTTCTGGCACCAAAGCGTTCTATCAGACGGCCGGTAAAGAACGCAGGAACGAACATACCCAGAACGTGCCATTCGATCACGCCCGCCGCTTTATTAAAATCGAAGCCGCAACCAATCATAGCGAGTGGTGTCGCCGTCATCAGGATATTCATGACCGCATATGCCACCATTGCAGCGAACACAGACACCATAAAGTTGGGCGCTGTGATGATCGTCGCTAATGAGTCGACTTTGGTGACTTGCGTCGCTGACAGTGGCTTAGGGAACTGAATAGTTTGCAATAAGCAAAGCGCACAAATATTCAGGACAATCAGTGCCATAAATGCCCCAACATAAAGCCCATCGGAGGACCATTGCTGAGAGTAGATGGCCAAGTTTGGACCCAGTATGGCGGCCAACACGCCACCAGCCATTGAGATCGATATCGCACGATGCCTCGCACTTTCATCACACACTTCAATGGCTGCAAATCGGTACAGGGTGCCAAAACCGATCCCAATCCCCAACAAGAAAGTACCTGCGCAAAACAGAGAGAAAGCCTTTATAGACAAAGCATATGTCGCTAAGCTTGCTCCGCTAATACCGATGATATTACCAATGCTAAACCCTTTTCTACGCCCCAGCTTACCCATGATCAAAGAAGCTGGAATCGTCGCGCTCATCAAACCTAGAAATTGCACTGCGACAGGTAACGTAATCAGACTGCTATTGGGAGCCAGTGTTTTTCCTACCAATCCAATAACAGAAATCAAAAGGATATTACCAGTCATTAATAGCGCTTGGCACAGCGATAAAAGCCAAACGTTACGATTCATCGCAGTGCCTCTTTTACCGCAGCCTCAACGTGAATCATTACGGTATCGAACAACGGCACTCGCGTATCTGCCTGTTCAACCAGCAAACCAATCTCGGTACAACCAAGGATCACCCCTTGTGCTCCATCGGCATAGAGGTCGTCAATAATGGTGAGAAAGTCATCCTTGGAACGTTGACTGATCTGTCCTTGACAGAGTTCATCGTATATCACGGTATGAACGAGTTGACGCTGAACGCCATTTGGAACCACAACTTCAATACCATATTTATCGGTTAGACGTTGCTTATAGAAGCCCTGATCCATCGTATATGCTGTGCCTAATAGGCCAATTTTAGTGATTCCCTGCTCTGTTAACGCCTCACCAGTCGCATCCGCAATATGGAGAAGCGGGATGGAGATCGACTCTTCAACCTGCTGCGCCACTTTGTGCATGGTGTTGGTCGCGATAAGAACAAATTCTGCGCCCGCTCGTTCTAAAGACTGCGCCGCCTGACAGAGAATATCAGCATTGGCTTGCCAGTCGCCTGAGCGTTGTAGCGCTTCAATTTCAGCAAAGTCGACACTATTGAGTACCACTTTTGCCGAGTGCAAACCGCCTAACGCACTTTTTATACCTTGATTAAGCTGTTTGTAATACGTCACTGTCGACTCCCAGCTCATTCCGCCAATAATACCGATGGTTTTCATTCCGTTCCCTCTCCTAACCAGTTAAACCCACTAAAACAGATTGATGTAGAGAATACAAACAAAAAGCCTCTGGTGGTTAACCAGAGGCTTTAATCTTGCACTGAACAGACTAGTTGTCCGACGTGATCGGTAAGGTCTGTTTGACGTATTGTCCAGGCGCGGCTTCAATTGCAGGGAACTGTTCATTTCCTACCGTAAATGGCGCTACCTGTTCGTCTGGATTGAACGACAACAACCACTGGTGCCAATGCGTCCACCATGACCCCTCACTATGGGAAGCGTTTGACAACCACTCCTCTGCACTATCGTCCAGAGAATCGTTCGTCCAGTACCCATACTTCTCTTTGGCTGGATGGTTAACAATACCAGCAATATGACCCGATTCACCAAGCACAAAGGTTTTGTTTCCGCCAACGTTGAGCGCACCACGATAGGTGCCCTGCCACAATGCGATATGGTCTTCTTTGGTTGAAACGAAGTAACTTGGGATCTTGATTTTATTCAGGTCGATCCATACACCGCCAACTTTAACGCCTTTATCCGCCACCAACTTATTGTTGAGATATAGCTCTCTTAACATAAAGTTATGCGTATCCGCCGCGACGTTCGTGCTGTCACTGTTCCAATACAACAGATCAAAATCTACCGGGCTATTGCCTTTGAGATAATTATCTACGTAGTAATTCCAGTACAGGCTGTTTTCACGTAACAGGCTGAAAGTGACACTCAACGAGCGTCCATCCATGTAACCTTTGGCGTTATTCTGCACTTCGATTGCATTGATGATGGTATCGTTAATGTACGCCCCCACTTCACCAGGCTGCGAGAAATCGAGCAAGGTAGTGAAGAAGGACGCGCTCTTAATACGTTTCTTCATTCGCTTCGCGGCGTAGTAGGCAACCGTGCTCGCCAGAACCGTCCCGCCAATACAATAGCCTGCGGCGTTAATCTGTTCCTGACCGGTGATATCTTCAATGGCACTGACCGCTTTCACGACACCTTCAGTGACATAGTCGCCAAACTCGACATGCTGCTGAGACTTCCCGGGGTTACGCCATGAGATCATAAATACCGCGTGTCCCTGTTCCAGTAACCAGCGAACCATAGAGTTCTTTTCTCGCAGATCGAGGATGTAGTATTTATTGATAAAAGGCGGAACAATCAATAACGGTGTCGCGTTGACCGTTTCCGTCAAAGGGCGGTACTGAATCAGTTCAAACAATTCGTTGCGATACACGATGTCACCTTGGGTATTGGCAATATCCTCACCCAATCGGAACGCATTATTGTTGGTCATACGAATCTTGAGAATATCCGCACTCAACTCAACATCTTCTTTCAGTTGTTCCAAACCCGCTAATAAGTTCTCACCGTTTTGTTCTAGTGTCAGCTTAAGTAATTCTGGATTGGTCGCAATGTAATTACTCGGCGACAGTGCATTGATGGCTTGTCTAGAAAAAAAGCTAATGCGTTCTTTGCTTTTCTCATCTAGTCCTTCAATGCTGTTGATTGTCTCAAGATAGGTTTTGCTAAACAGTAGGTAAGACTGTTTGATGAAATTGAAAAAGATGTCTTTTTGCCACTCTTCGTTAGAGAAGCGCTTGTCACCTTTCTCTGCGCTGACGACGTCCTCAGTGTTGGCCGTAAGCGCGACATTTTGCCAAATCTGCAACTGCTGTTGCCACCACTCGGCCTGAATTTTAAGCAATGCCGCAGGTTGATTCGCCGCGCTTTCGAATAACTTGGCGGTATCTTCGAGGTTAACCTCTTGCATTGCTTTATTGAGTGGGGAGTTTGCGGCTGCCCTGCTCAACTCTAGATCTTCCCACCACTTTTGATTGGTTTCTTGGAGCTTAACAAGGTAGTCCGAAAAGAAGTTTTGTAACATATAACGACTCCTAAGATCGGAAAAGAGCCGCCTTTCGGCGGCAAAAAAGTCAGTGTTATGCAGGAGTCACTGTCTTAAGGTTTTCCGATGTCATTTGCTCAACATCGTCTTTGAACTCTTTCGCAATCGCCTGAAGCTTGTTGCTGTCGTCCATCATCTGTTGAGAAAGTTTGGTTAGTGCCGCTAGCTGTTGGCCACTAAAAGCGGTCAGTGACGTCGCATCTTTGATTTCACTGGCTGCTTTCATCTGAGCGAGACCCATATCGCTGTAAGTACGAATAGCGTTAAGCTGAAGCTCAGTGAGTACTTCAACATTCTTTGTCACTAGCTTGTTGAATTTTACGTATGGTTCCATTGTCTTTTCTGTTTGATCTGCAAACGTCTTGAAAAAATCTGTGTACATGGTTGGTACTCCTAAGTTAAGTCCATTTAATTGGGTTAGTTAATTGATTTGATAACAACAGCAGTCCCCATACCGCCGCCAACACAAAGTGAAGCGACACCGTATTGATTTCCACTGCGATTAAGTTCATGAATGAGTGAAACTAGAATTCTGTTTCCGGAGGCCCCGAGTGGATGACCAAGTGCTATTGCACCGCCATTAACATTGGCTTTATCAAGAATTGAGGAGACTGACACACCGTGCTTTTCAGCCAGTTGGTGAATCACACCCAGTGCCTGAGCAGCAAACGCTTCATTGAGCTCATAGACACCAATATCATCTGTAGTCAGTTGCGCTTTTTGCAATGCGAGGCTGACAGCTTCAACAGGGCCAAGTCCCATGATTTCGGGTTCAAGTCCAGACTGAGCATAGCTAACGACTTCAGCGATTGGTGTAAGCCCGTGCTCCTTCACCGCCGATTCACTTGCGACGATGATGGCACTGGCACCATCATTGATTCCTGACGCATTGCCTGCGGTAACTGTCCCTTCTTTATCAAACGCTGGACGCAGGTTTGACAAACCAGTCAGAGTCGCGTCAGGCTTTGGATATTCATCAGTATCGAACACGACGGTCTCACGACGTTTTTTAACATCAACCGAGACGATCTCTTGCTTAAACTTACCCGCCTCAATTGCAGACACCGCTTTTAACTGACTTGCCAATGCATATTCATCTTGCTGCTGACGGCTAATACCCACCAATTTGGCCACGTTTTCAGCCGTAACACCCATATGGTATTGGTTATAAACATCCGTCAGCCCGTCGTTAATCAGTAGGTCGGTCAGATTCATATTGCCCATTTTGTGGCCATCTCGAATACTTGATGGTGCTGTGAATGGGATTTGAGACATTACTTCTACACCAGCTGCTACCACGATATTTGCATCACCGGCTTTGATGTGGCTTGCGGCATCCATCACCGTCTTCATACCACTGCCACACACCATATTGAGTGAATAAGCAGGAACTTGATGCGGAATACCAGCGTAAATCGCAGCTTGTCGACCAACGCCCATACCTTGTCCGGCACTCACCACGTTGCCGACAATGACTTCATCGATCGCGTCAACCTTAACGCCACTGTCAGCAATCGCTGCTTTGATGGCAATTGACGCTAGATTGCCGGCAGAAATGTCTTTCAACGAGCCACCGAAAGCGCCGATCGGTGTGCGTTTTGCCGCTACAATAAATATTTTTTCCATCTAATCGTCCCTTTAATTCATGTATAAGCCGCCATTTACAGAGAGTGTTTCCCCTGTAATGTAGGCTCCAGCATCACTGACCAAATAAGAGACGGATTGTGCAATTTCGTGAGGCGTTGCAAGACGTCGCATCGGGATCTGCTCTTTAATTGATTCGAGCACTTCTGGACGCATATCTTCGACCATAGGAGTGCTGGTATAACCTGGTGCCACAACGTTAACCGTCACACCACTTCGAGCACCTTCCGCTGCAAGTGCTTTAGAAAAACCGATCATTCCGGCTTTAGCTGCAGAGTAGTTAGTTTGACCAAACTGTCCTTTAAGACCGTTGACTGAAGAGATGTTGATTACGCGACCATTCCCCTTTTCACACATCGCAGAAAATAGGGGCTGAGTAACATTGAAAACACTATTAAGGTTGGTTTCGATAACATCTCGCCACGCAGAAGGAGACATTTTTTTAAACAGACCATCTCGGGTGATCCCAGCATTATTGACGATCACGTCAATCGTTCCCTCTTCCTCAAGCAATTTAGCTAGTCGCTCAGCACATTGCTCGGTGTCTGTTACGTCAAGCTCAAACAATCGAACCTGATCTTGGTTAAATCCTTTTTCATTAAACCATCCCAACGCACACTCATAATTACCAGTATAGTAAGTGGCGATGACTCGGTAGCCATCCTCGACGAGTTGTGAGGAAATAGCAGAACCAATTCCGCCTTTCGATCCAGTGATCAAAGCGATCTTCTTCATTAAAAGACTCCATTCTTTACAGCAATTAATAACCCAAACAAATATTGAAAAGCTCTCGTAATATATTTGTCATTGCGACAAACATAGAATAAATAATCTAAGGCTTTTTACTTACATCTTATTAAACTAAGCTAATACCTAATTATTACACTTCAAATATTTTTTCACTTTTTATGCATAAAGGTGAACAAGGTCTCATATGGAATGAAATGTTATATCCTTGTTAACAATCGCTATCCAATTGATTAAACTAGACTTTAATTGAAATCCCATTCTGTCAATAACATCTATCTTGCTGTTTTTTCACGGTATATTAGTATTTACACTTATTTCATTAGTCTTCATCACTTGTTTAATGACAATGATTATCATGCAGTATAGTTTGAAAATGAGTAGTTAATTATCAGACTGTCAATATAGTCATTAGCATTAACAATAAGATTAATAATTGAGATGAAGATGACTTATTAAATGTAAGTTAATGATTAATTTAACAATCAACAAAAACAATATCGTCATACTTTAGTATAGTAAGGAATGATATTTTGTTTAATGATGTAATGACATTAATTTAATTCTATTCAATATCAATTTGTGTCAATTATCGACTATAGAAAGATAAAAAAGCCCGAAATTTCTTTCGGGCTGGCTTAAAACGAATCGAGGTTCAATCCATGAATTATCCAGCAGTGGAAGGTTTGATTCGGTAAAGAATGGCAAACAATACCGGTACGACAATAAGGGTCAGTACCGCCGCGAATCCAAGACCCGCCATAATCGTAATTGCCATTGAGCCATAAAATGCGTCAAACACCAAAGGAATCATTCCGCTCAGACTAAGTAAGCCAAGAAACGCCGTGAAACTAAAAGGCATATCCATCGCTAATAAGCCGATTGGTGTTCCGCCAAACGCCATCTGTAAGGTTTCAGAGACTTCTTGCTTAGAGATGCCAAGACGACGCGCCTTCGATTCATTGAACTGCGGTACTAATTCTTTAGTCCGTTCACGCCTGCGCATCAGCCAACTTTTGCCTTACCTTGGTATCATTGAGGACAGCGATTACCTGATCATTGAAGGTACGAAACTGACTCTCTGTAGCTTGAGCGACAGTGAATGTATCAACAACAAGTGGATTCAGTGGGCGATGTTCCGTTTCCGGCATACACGCGGTGAGTAAACTCAAAGATAAGCCAGCGGCAATCCAATTAATTCGATTCATCTCAAATACCGCCCTCTTTAGTCCATGCTTTTACTTGTTGGCCTGAGACTAGATTCTCGACACCCGCCTGCACAATCAGATCGGCCTGCTGAAGACCCGCGATAACATTGCCATTGACATCGAGTGTGACATCAACGGGGGTAATTACTTGCTGTTGAGGATCGAACTTGAAGAGTTGGCCATGTTGACCACTCTTACTAATCCAAGCGCTTGGTGAGATATCGACTTTAGCAAAGCGTTTTTCATTGAGCAGGCGAACCTGTGCCGTCATTCCAGGTAAGCCAGATCATACTCTGCGTTCTTCGCATCGTATGCCAGTTGGTAGTCGGTAGGATCGAGCCAAGCAAGAAGCTGTCCTTTCTTCACGACACTGCCCATTCTGACGTCCACTACCTCAACTTCACCGCTGACTTGAAACGACATAGATGCACGATCAGTCGCATCAATATTAGCGATAAAGCGATCGTAACGACTGTTTTGTAGATCAGGGATCTCAACGAGTTTTATTACACGAATGTGCAGTATATAAAGATTGTGTGGCAGATCAATATTTATTTTCCACTCGTACAATAAAATTCAGACATGTACTATGCTATTTATGCGCTTGATTGATGAAATCCCCACGCTTTTCTGGTAGAAAGAGAGCGTTTTTAGAAATTGACGGTAACTATGACTGAACGAAAGCAAGGCCGAAGAAGTGCCCAAGACGCAGAAAAAACCAAATGTGAGATCATGCGTGTCGCTACAGACCTATTTTGCGAACTGGGTTACGAGCGAGTATCACTGAGGAATATTAGTGATAAGGCGGGGGTATCTCATAGCCTCATCCGTCACCATTTCGGCAGCAAAGAACAGATATGGTACTCGATTAGTGATGGGCTCCATCGCTATATGGAAAGCTATATACAAACCATCATTAGCAACATGCCCAGCGATGTAAGTTCAAACATTAAGTTGTACCTATTCGCTGTGCGCTTGCTAGCGCATATGCTCGAATGCAAACAACCTATCCAGTTTATTGCTGACGCGGTTCGTCAAGAAGACGCGCTATTTGACTACTTTATTGATAATTCGGGCGAAATAGAAAGTCTCGTCAATCGTTTAGCTGAGCAATACAACCAAGAGCACCCGCAAAATCAGGTCAAAATCTGGGAAATTAAATGGCAGATGATTATGTTTGCACACAGTGCGGCGAGTTTGACGCCATTTATGAAAGAAACATGGTCCGACGAGACCAATGAATTACAAGTCTGTCTGCTCAACCACTGGCAGATATTTAACCGAATGATGGCATGTCGCTTTGAAGTACCTCAAGAAATAGTACTCAATCCGCAAACTCTGTCTGAACTGGTTTACGAGATCGAGTGCTCTGATAGCAGCCAATGTACCGATGAAGATTTTACTGAAGAAATGTAAACGGCGTCGATAGAACACATGATATAAGCCCTCACGCCAATATAGCTAAGAGGGCTTATTCGAGTCAGTTTTTGGCTAAAACGAACATGTGGTAGCCAAACTCATCTGCCAGTTCAGTACACAGTTTAACTTCTCGCTTAATGTCTTTTAGCGCCTGCGACTCTTCCATTTCCGCTTCCAATTCTGCGACTCGACGCTTTAACGGCGCATAGTAATTCAGCCATGCTTGTGCGCTTTGTGGGAAATGGTTGACCACCTTATAACCAGCCTGTTCAATTTGAACCAAGCGCGTCTCTATAGATTGAATGTCAGGATACTCTTGGCTCCAGAATTCCAACGCCTCATCACTAGGCTCAGCAGCACGCCAAACCATATCACTGATGACTAACAACCCATGTTCAGAAAGTAAAGGTCGCCAAGATTTGAGAGCCTTTTCTACTCCCATAATGTATGCGCTACCTTCTGACCAAATAAGATCAAAGCTTAGGTCATCAAAAGGCAAGTCGGTCATACTTGCACATACTGTTTCGAGGCGATGAGTGATCCCTTGCTGCGAAAAACGTTCGGTGAGTCGCGTTAACGCTGATTGCTCATTGTCGACCGCTACAATTTCCGCAGTACAAGCGTCCGCTAATACCTGAGTAGCTAAGCCCTTGCCACAACCGACCTCCAAGATCCGCTCAGGTGTAGAGGTCACTAACGAAAATGCTTTGGCTGTATCGACTTCACTGCCTGGACCCCAACGCTCAAGCGTCTCGAAAACTTTCATAAAGTCTGCCATATATACATCGTGTTCGTTCATATCTTTTGATAACCATTTAAGTCGCAACGCTTCTTTCTCGCTGAAACCTTGCTTAATTAACCATTCCAAATGAGCATCTGGAGCCAGTTTGTCTAACCCCGTATGCCAGCTTTTGCTCTCTTCTTCTCCGAGCAGTGCTGCGAGAAGATGGCGCGATTTCTGCTTCTGCTCAATTTCTATATCAAGAGCTTCAAGTCGGTTTCGTAATAATTGCCTGTCTACCTTGGCTTCAAGGCATACTTTGCACTCTTTTAGTGTCAGTCCCCCAGCCAATAATTGCTGGATCAAACGCACGCGTTGTAACTCCTTATCACCATACACACGGTAACCGTTAGATAAACGATGACTGGAGATCAGCTTTTGCTTTTCGTAATAAAGCAAGGCTGTGCGCGACAATCCAACAAGTGCTGCTAGCTCAGAAATTTTGTACACAAACTCTCTCCGCTCCTTCAATGGTCATGGAATATAAACTATAAAGTTATAGACAGGTCAATAACAGATCACTCGACCGCTTTACTTGCTGAGAGCCTCAAATTTGAAGGCTGATATGAGATTTGTGGTTTGGAGGATAGAAAAGACGCTGATTAAAGCCACTTTTTCCACGACAGAAACACTGCTAACAGAGCAGTTCCGCCAAAACATATCGCCACAACAATCCAAAAGCCCATGCTATTTTCGACACCAGGCATCCCGCCGACATTGATCCCCATTAATCCGGTAAAGAATCCCAGAGGCAAGAAAATAGCGGCAATCACCGTCAGGACATAGCTGCGATTGTTTAGCTGCTCAGAAATACGACTGAGCAATTCCTCTTGCGCCATAGAAGCACGCTCTTTTATCGTATCGATATCTTCGACATAGCGAATTTGTCGGTCGGCGATACTACGCAACGCAAGTCGGTCAACATCACTCAGCCATTCTAACTGTTCCACCGCAAGTCGGTTTAAAGCCTCTCTTTGCGGGGCAATATAACGTCGAATGCCGATACTTTGCTGTCTTAGACGAAGTAGCTGAGAACGAAGCTGCTTCGCATCACCATCTAATATGTTTTCCTCAACGCCTAACACGCTATCTTCTATGACGTTAATGGTATCGTTCATTCTCGCAACGATGCGGTCAGTCCATTCAATCAGCAACTCAGGGATGGTTGCAGGGCCAGCATTCTCATTAAGGTTGGCGACAATATCTTGTGTCGAAAGCAGCATTCTTTTTCTGCTACTGATTAAGATTTTGCCGTTCGTCCACAGCCGCACCGAGACCATATCTTCTGGATTGGAGCCAGGATTGAGATTCACACCTCTCAAGATGAGCAAGAGGTTATTTACCCGAGTCAGCACGTGCGGTCTGTTTTCACTGTTCAGCAAACCATCTACAGCTATCTCATTGAGTCCACTGCATCTTTTTATCCAGTCGCGCGCTTCTTGATGACTGTAATCAAAATGCAGCCACAAGCCACTTTCGGATTCATCCCACTGATTGACTTCTTGCCATGACAATTTTCGACTACCGCCATTGCCATCAAGTAACAACGCGTGAATTAAGCCCTCAGGTTCTTTGTCCGTCGTAACAAATCTCGACATTTTCTATTCCATTAATATCTATCATCGATAGCGAGTGAAACCACTAAGATTAACGCCATCTGTCGCGTTATTTACCGAAGTATATGTTTGCCTTGTACATCGATCCAACAGGAGATTTAACTAAACGCGAGAGTTGAGCCATTTGGCTCAGTTTAGTCTATTGTTTATTTGTTAATCGGGTAATTATGAAGGCGATAAAATCATGCAATTTAATCACAATGCATTGTTATAACGACAAAAATTATTTGTTGTTAACTTTGCCAAACTGCGAATATCTTTCGCATACCAATAACCCTACTTAATCGAGACGATTGCAATGTCTTTTCAAGAAATTCGACAAGGTAAAGCGCACTTCTATGACAATGTCCATTTCTCACGTGGATTTTCTAAATCTGGAGACTTCACTCTAGCTGAAGATCAGTTACTCACGTTTTATGGAAAAACGTTACTCGGACTCGAAAGTGGTGAGTTAACTCCAGAGAATCAAGCTGAATCTGATTTCCTAGACGTTATTCAAGGAAAGAAAGAGCCAACCACTAAGTTAGAGCGTACTTGGATGAAGTACATAAAACTTGCTCGTGGTAGAAAACGCTTCCATACATTAAACAGTAAACCAACAGTCTCTGATGATGACTATAACAGCTATGACCTAGTAGAGGACGACTAATGCACATTTGTTTCCTTATGTACCCGTGGGAACGCGTGTGCCCAGAAACCGATACCACTCTTCGCCTTGTTCACGAATGCGCAGCACGTGGACATACCGTGGCGATCACAACAACCAGTGGACTGACTATTCGAGACAGCACTGTGTATGGTTTCTGCAACGTAATTAAAAAGGTCAGAAGATCACGGATAATATCGGCAAGTGTAGTTTCCGCTATCACGATTTGCTCGATGAGCTTATGAATCGCGGTTGGTTAAAGAAACTCATTTTCTTACCCACTGTCATCAATCAAGATGATAGCAATACCACGCTAAACTATCTGATTGATTCTCTGGCTATCTAAGTTTATAGACAAGCGACTATTTAACAGATAAAGCGTCTGCTGTTCACTGACACTCAACGCACAGATGAGAGTTAAAACGACTTTAGGATCTCTGCGTGGTAGTTAGCAATATCTATCTCAACGCCAAACTCCTGCGCCCATTGTTCAAGCTCTATTTGCGCCGACTCTAGGCTATTGATCGTTATGGTATTGTCATCCAACTGCCATAACTGACGTGAACCATCATAGCTAAACTGAAGTGCCAGCATTGCCTGTGGATTGCCCTCCTTTGCCGCAGCTTTCAGTGCTCTACTCTTGCGATAGATATGATTTAACGCCTGTTTAAGCTCCCATACATAGACGACTTCATGCATCTTGGGATGAGTTTTAAACTTGAATAAAATGGTCACGACGAGTAGCGCACTAACCACAACGCCAAGCAGATTCCAATGGAAGTGAGAGCCTGATTCGGCAGGGAATAAATAAATTAATGTCTGTGATACCGCTAGGCTCGATAAGGCTAAAAAGGCGATGCATGAGACAATAACCACATTCAAACGTGAACGGTATAACTGCTTGTCGATTTGTTGTAGTTTCATCAATAGTCCATTGTGTTGCGTTTATTTACATGACGTCGAGAGACTTACGATTATACATTGTGAATAGAATCAAATAAGCGATATTTTGTTGCAAATGGTGTGCTAATCCGTCACCTGTGGCAACAAACAATGGTCGGCACTTTATGAACAGAAAGTGCCGAACCCATTCGCCGGCAATCACAGTCAGACAAGGTGAAGGCCGCCCCGGCGGGCCTAGTTTGTAATAACACCTTAGCCCTCTGTGGCGCTAACCCATCCAAGCTCTCTCGCCATCGCTCAATTTGTTCAATGACAGACTCCACACTCTCCTCGTATCTTGGATAAGGCGTACACTCACCTACCCCTTCAAGGCCTTGGTAACTAATGGTTACCCTCACCATGTGGCAATGCGTTCTGGCACCTCTCGAAATAACGAATGGCGTGGCGAGCTCAACAGTGTACGGTTCAGCATGTATCTTCATGAAATCACCCAACGCCGGACTGATCGCTTCTGCTGTTCCTACTACTCTCCCCTACGCTATCCTTTTGAACCTACTTCACTTTCATAATTTTGCTGGTATGCTGACGACGTTCAAGATATTTTTTTAACAAGGACGTAACAATGACTCAATCTACTGCCTTAGCCTATCAGTGGCATAGTGAGATTTTTGAGTGTCAAACTAACGATATTGATCGTTTTTACCATTTGTTGGAACAACAGATAAACCGCCTTGGTCTCTCCAAGAGCATACTAGGAACCTCAGGTGAATACCCTGTATGCCTGCTACAATCGTCACAACACATTACCACTAATCCTAACCTGATGATTAGTGCCGGGTTTCATGGCGAAGAGGCAGCCGGACCATGGGGATTAGTGCATTTTCTATCGAGTTTAGATCCGTATCTTTTCGCACAGGTGAATCTTAGCTTGCTGCCACTGGTCAATCCTACTGGCTTTGCCATTGGTCAACGATTTAATCAGCTTGGCGAAAACCCTAACCATGGATTTTACCTTGAAGATGGTACTCCGACGTCAGGGAGAGGAACATCCATCGAAGCAAAGATACTCATGAATCATACATCAACCCTGTTGTCCGCGAGTCGAGATGGAATACTGACCTGCCATGAAGATGTGTTATTGACAGACACCTACATCTATTCATTCGAACCACAGCAAATTCCGGGGCGTTTCAGCGAAAACTTAAGAGATACCCTCGGACAGTTCTTTGCTGTCGCAGCAGACGGGGAGATTGATGATTGTCCGGTTCAAAATGGTATTATTTTCAACCATTTTGACACCTCGTTTGAATCGTTCCTAGTGCAGCAAGGAAGCCACTTCGGCTGCTGTAGTGAAACGCCTGGTCAACAGAATATCGACCAGCGCATTTTGGCCAATGCCGCAATAATGACGGAGTTTGTTAACATCGTTAAACGCGTCTAGACATCATTGCCCTTTAGATATAACAGCGAGCCTATTGAGCTCGCTTTTTTCACCCTCTCGCCAATACGACCGCATAGCTGATACCTACTTGTTGATAACTTGCTAAGCAATGAAGTTTCTTGATGGTTCGTTTAAGAGACAAAATCACTGCAGCTGAATGTTTAAATTTTGGGACTGCTCGTGCAGTTTTGAAAATTGCTTCTAAATTATTGATGCGCATAACATATGCAACTCAATTTTCACGCTAAACTTGTTATTGATTCTTATCGAAAATAGTTAGAGGGATTTATGAAATCAACAATAGCGAAAGTAGTGGCGTTGTCGGCAGTAGCAATTAGCTTGTCCGGTTGTGTAGGCAGTAATGCGGTGACAGGAATATTGATGAAATTCAACGTTGAAGCGGTCGACAACCGCTATGCTAGGGGCGGACTCAATATGCTGCTAGCGCCAGTTTACGGTATCACGGTAGCAGCGGACTATTTAATCTTTAACTCTCTTGAGTTTTGGACTGGTAAGAACCCATTAAATGGCAAGCCGCACATTTTCGATACTAAGACTGAAACCATGATTGATATTAATGACAATCTTGATGATTCGTTAAAAGAAGCGCCTATCGCTCCAATTAGCCAATTCCGCACCATAGAACGTGGTCATATGCAGCCATTGGATTCGAATACCATTCAAATGGATATTACATACAATACCGGTGAGCGAGCGACTCTTATTGGGGTTAAAGAGGGCGAGAAAGTTTCTTACTTCATCGATGGAGAGTTAGTGGCTGAGACCAGCCTACAAGAGCTTGAAGACTATTTAGCAACTCAAGCCTAACGTGATGACCTCGGATATCTAGGCGTTTACGCTCTGGCATACATCCCCTCGTTGTTATCCAAAGCCACAGGCACTGCCTGTGGCTTTGTTTCGTCTATAGGGCTTTGTCTCTGAATTCAGCTTACGAGCGGACGCTAGCTAAATCGTACACCTTTTAAACGATAATCGTTCTCTTTAGTATCTGGGGTTCGCCAGACCACACCATCTACAGCATGAAGAGTTAAACCATGCCAATCTGGGTGTGGCGTTTTGTCATTCCATAATTTCTGCGTTTGAGTAAAAACGGACTTCATGACATCAGAACCTAGCCTTT
>NZ_JATABH010000054.1:0-21279 GCF_036533775.1 Vibrio sp. M260112
CCATGTTTAGCTTGGCTACTGACGTCATCTTGGTGCGCTAATAAGTTGGGGAAAACTTCACCGAATGCTTCACCGTCACGTGGCTTGTTATAATCAGGCAATCCATCTTTAACGGCATTAACAAAGTGACGAGCTAAAGCCGCTCCGCGACTAAAACCAAACACATCAAACTCAATATGAGTTATAGCTTGGTATTTTTGCTGACGGATCAAATCAGTGATAATTTCATAAAATTGCTTTGTCCAGTTTTGCCATTTGTAAAATGCCCCAGTATCGTCAGCGATAAGGTTGTAAGCGGTGTCAATGAACGTATATGTTTTCTCTAAATTATTTGGGCTGACACCAAACGCCTGAGCTAAATCGACTTCATCTTTTCCTTCATCTATCAAGGTTGGGTTTTGCCACGCTCCATCCACAGTCCCGACCCCAGCAACATAAATTTTATTGGTATCATCATCTAATGGGTAAATTTCAAATAGCCGTGCCACATTGGTGCGTGATTTTACGCCACGTGTTTCTTTGTAAAGGTCATTCAGATGGTTTTGCCCAGTTCCATCAAAGAACACCCCAATCCGTAATATTTTTTCTTCGATTTTTTTTAAGTTAACTACAGCAATATCTTTTTCGACCAACCTTTCGTTATTAATTGAGACTATCGACGTATCAGCTAAATAGTGACCTGTATAGCCATAAAATGTATTCAACGGTTGATTAAATCGCTTTGGGCTCTCCGGTGGTATCTCGTAAACAGGCTCTTTTTCAATGCTTAGCGGTTGCTGTTTTTCTACATTCAGAGAATCCCCTACCGATAGAGACATCGGGTCGGCATCGTACTGTGGATTAAGTTCCAACAACGCTTTTGGCGCTAGACCATACTGTTTGGCAATCTTCATCCACGTTTCTCGCATACCCGTTTCGAGATCAGTTTGAACAATATGCTTAACGGGCTGAGGTTGGGGTTCGGCTGGTTTCTCTGATTCAGCTCGTTTAATGATGGGTTGTTTTGTTGCCTCAAGTAACTGAGGCACATCTAATTTCACCCCATGCTCGTTCAACCACTCCTCGCTCAAATTATCCAATTCATCACGGGTAATTTGCCTCTCTAAATAAACAAGATGTTGACCCTCGACCACTTTGCCACCGAGTTTCCACAACACCAATATCGCGTTTTGGTTCTGGTTATAGCCTCTTTCGGGATCAAGGCGGTGATGCATTGAGTGAGTGGCATAAAAGCCCCAGTTTTTATCACCAAGAATACGGTACTCTTGGATCAGTTTGCCGTTATGAAAGTGGTAGTAAAAACCGTGAGTGGGAAAGCCTAGCCGCTCGCCGAGCTGCACAGCGGGAAAAACGGGAATAAAGCCCTCTTGCGCTACGCCACTTCCTATCGGTCGGACTTTTACTGGCTGACGAGGCGAGAGACCTAACGATTTTGATGCCACTTCTCCGACCAATTTTTTAGGCTCATCAAACGCTGTGAATAGGGTGTAGCGTGTCCCTTCTTTGATTTTGGTTTCACGCCAGCGCCCTAGTAACACTTCGTTTGTCGTTTGGGCTAAAACAAACGAACAACCAACATTGCGATGAAAGGCATCATCGGAGCACGCGATATCAAAGTTGTACTCGTATTTTTCCTTTGGCGGCGCATCGGGATTATGAGTACGAACCGGCTCAGGGACGTATGGGGGCATGGGAAGTGCTTGTACTTTGAGTGGTGCTTGATGCACTCCCGCTCATCTGTGTGCGAGTTAATAGTGCCTTTTGTGCCAATGGGTCGAGGTTGTCGCGAACATGGGGATTTAACTCCCAATCTGAATGATCTAAGCCATCGCTCTCTTTTATCAACAGCGGAACTCGCGGAGAATCATTGAGTAGCAGCAAATGGCCTTGCTGTAATTGCTCAATAAATCGGTCATATCCCATGCCAGATGGGGTCACCTCTTTGAGTTCACTTTCAGACAAGGAGTCAAAATCCCCTTCAACTTGCTGAAATTCGTGCGCCATCAAATGGATAAGTTCAACGGCCTTATACCCCACGTCATTCCCTATTGAATCGTTTATGAGTGGCTCAAAGGTTACCTAGCTTGCGCTTTTATATCTATAGTTCGGATATAAAATCAATTGAATAGATATCACATATGTCGTGATAATCTGCTTCTTTCTAAGACAATAAACACACGACAAGGTTATTGATTCGCACTAAAGCGAACGGTAAATTCATTCCAATCGTCTTTTCTTGGTAAGAGCTCAATAGATGCGTTGTGCAGTGTCGCGACGTCGAGCTGAAAATGAGTTGCTTGAGTTTGAGGTTTCATGAGGGTCACCTTACCTTGGTTCATTACCAGTAAGATAAAATGCGAAACTTAAGAAACCCTTAATGTTAGAAATATTCTATAAAAACCCTTCTAACCCACTGAAATCATTACTCTCTATTGTTCAAAAAAAGTGATGACTAACTACCATGAACCGTTAGATATGCACAGTATGCTCGCGCCTTTTCACCACCCTGCTGCTGGGTATAGCACGTTCGGTAGTTGTCGATGTAACGAAGAAAAACGGTCTCAGCTTGCGCTTTAGGCATTTCCACCAGCTGGTTGATAAAACGTCGCGATCCCACTTCAAAGTGCTGGGTATCGATTGGGGTGTTCCAGTCTCCTCCCCAGATTAAAAATCCATGATGAGCGAACAGCTCTACGACATCTTCCGCCATGCCCTGACGTTCGATCTCTTCTCGAGCCCTATAGCGAGTCCGGTTGACATAACGTGTTGCAGATTGTGCAGGTTTGACAAAAATCTGACCATTATCGGCAAACTCTACGAATGGGTTTTGCACGGGGTTAACGTCTATCGCGACGCCATAAGCATGTTTCGACCAACTTGAACCGCTCGTGATCGGCCGAGCATTAAACGCACTGCTATTGTTCGCTGCCATCGATGCGTCGTCATCCCCTTTAAACTCTCGCATCAATTTCGCAGAATGGAGTGGGAAACGGCGTTGATACAAATCCGCAAAAAGACGTTTCACTGAAGGAGCGACAATATCAAGGACGATCACGCTCCCTCGCTGGGTTTGCCCAGAGAAATCAATAAAATCAAAGTCAACCTTAGCCAGGCGTTCACATCCTACCGGAGCTCCAGAAGTCAATACGCCCTGCTTTTTCATCATCCCGCATTGCCACTCTGAGACAGGTGCAACCTGAGCATGACTGGTGGCACTTATCGCAAGGAATAGCAAAGGCAGTAACCAATTTTTCACGTAGAATTTCCTTCTTTTAGAGATTGAGAGGTAGGCTCAAATCCACCTCTAACCCAACTAACTTTTCGCTAGTTTGCATCTTTAGTCTTGCGCCTTCAAGCGGATCAAATCGGTGAGAAACGAGACATTCGATCACAAATAACTGGCTGAGTTAATTCATAATTACCTAGAAAACACTGCAAATTCGCAATTCGGATTACTCACTTTGTATTGCTGGTGACTTGAAGGCAAAGTCAACTCAGAATAACTCGGAGCGAAAGATGGAAATCATACATCACGGTGGGAAACATACGGTCACAGGTTCATGTCATGAACTGAGGCATGACAATCAGGCTCTGTTAATCGACTGTGGTTTATTTCAAGGGCAAGATGCTCGCTCGCTTGAGATTGATTTCCCAATCAAACAGCTCAATGGGCTGATTCTAACTCATAGTCATATCGACCATATTGGGCGGATACCCTGGTTGCTCGCGGCGGGATTTAAACAGCCAATATTTTGTACGGAAGCCACTGCGGAACTGATCCCTTTGATGCTCGAAGATAACCTTAAGTTACAACTGGGGCTCACCGCAAAAAAAGCACAGCGGGTGTTAGAACGAGTCAAGCGCCAGCTCTGTCCTTACCCCTATGATCATTGGTTCTCTCTCGATAGCAAACAATCTGACTCAATCCAGATACGCCTGCAACAAGCTGGGCACATTCTAGGCTCTTGTTATGTTGAGTTGTGCTTACCCAACCAAGAGATCGTCGTTTTTTCTGGTGATTTAGGCCCAACGAACACACCATTACTGCCCGATCCTGTCTCGCCCCAGCAAGCCGATTATCTGTTTGTTGAAACTACGTACGGCGATACACAACACGAAGATATCGCCACGCGCTCCTTGCGGCTGAAAGCCATCATCGATCGTTCTCTTGAAGACGGCGGAACCATACTGATACCAGCGTTTAGTGTCGGCAGAACCCAAGAACTGCTCTTTGATATCGAGCAACTGGTATTTGAGCATCAGATAGATACCAAGCTCCCTATAATCCTTGATTCTCCCATGGCGCAGAAAGTCACCCGTTCCTATCGCCGTTTCAAGCAATTGTGGGGCAATGAAGCCAAGCAAAGACTGCAAAACCGCCGCCATCCACTCGCGTTCGAGCAATGCATCACAGTTGAAGATTTTCGCACCCACCTCCGACTGGTTAACCGACTTAAATCGACCGGAGAACCTGCGATAGTCGTCGCCTCTTCAGGAATGTGTCAGGGAGGTCGCATAGTGGACTACCTTAAAGCCTTGCTGCCAGATCAACGCACCGATATTTTGCTCGCTGGCTATCAAGCGGAAGGAACGCTTGGTCGTGCCATTCAATCTGGCTACGTCGACATTGAGATTGACGATGAGCAGGTGGAGGTATTGGCACAGGTTCATACGATGTCAGGCTACTCAGCCCATGCAGACCAATCGGATCTACTGCGTTTTATCGAAGGAATCCCTACTAAGCCGCAAGCGATTCATTTGATTCATGGTGAGCCAAATACCCAATCCCAATTTGCAGAGCTCCTTCGCCGCCGAGATTATCAAGTTATCGAATAAAAATAAGGCTGCGAACAACGCAGCCTTATTGTGTTGAGCTGACAGTTTGACGTAAAAGCTATTTTTTACGTATTTCGACAATGTTACTGAATCCGGACGTTTCGGAACCATCAAACGCTTGCACGCGATAACCATAACTTCCTGTCGGTAAAGCGCTAATATCATCATCAAAACTGGTCGCGTTAATGCCTACCGTTCCAATTCGAACGAAAGAGAATTGACCTTTACGTTTCAACCCTCGCTCGATATAGAAGCCGCCTTCATTATCAGAGTTGTCCGACCAAGTTAAGGAAATAGTGTTGCCATTTTGAGTCAAAATCAGATTGCTCGGCGCCGCTAAACTACCGGGTTGAGGACCAGGTCCCGTACCGCCAGAATCGCTGGTGACAGTAACAATAAGGGTGTCTGATGTTGCTTGGTTAACACTATTTTTTGCAGTAACACGATAGCGATATTCTCCGGTATTCGGCACAGTATCGACAAAGGACGTCGTATCTGCTGGCAACGTCGCGATCTCGATAAAACTCACTTTACCGCGATATTTGGTTCCTCGTTCAACGACGTATTCTGTCTCATTGGCGCTGTTGTCTTGCCAACTCAAACTCACATTTAAGCCATCAACCGAAGCCGCCAGATCCGTAGCAGCATTGAGAGCATCTTGGTCAATGACCAACACATTGACACTGCTGCTGTTCATCGCGCCAGCATTATCCGTCACCGTCAGTGTCACCATAAAATCACCTGCCGACGCGTACGCATGAGAGGCATTCACTCCAACGCTGTTTTGCCCGTCACCAAAGTTCCAATCATAGGCGACGATGGAGCCATCCGGATCACTCGAGCCTAGCCCATTAAAGTAAACGACCTCCCCAATCCCATAACTGACCGCGGGGTTGTCGATGGCAATAACCGCATTGGGCAAATCGGTCGTCACTTGAACGGTTGTCGACGTCGAATCCGATAGACCATCGTTATCGGTAACCGTTAAGGTCACCTCATAACTGCCAGCTTGAGCATAGACGTGCTCATTAATAGCAACCTGATCAGAGGTAGTACCATCACCAAGATTCCAATCATAACTGACGATATTCCCACCTTCGCTGTCAGAGGAGTTGCTGCTATCAAAGTCCACAGGGGTACCAAAGGCAATTGAGTTCGCGCTCAAGACTATCTCTGCGGTTGGAGGGTTCATACCGCTCGCATTCAATGCATAAGCTACAGCGCCTGCTGCATCAACGAGACCATGTCCAAATACGTTATCGTCACCAACAACGCCAATATCAACAGCCGTACTAAACAAGCCATTTTCTATGTCATCTGGGGTAATATTTGGATTTGCCGCTACCATTAACGCGGCAATCCCAGCCGTCAATGGAGAAGAGAATGATGTACCGCTGTAGTATACGTAGCGGTTGTCAGGGTATGTGGTGAGGATTTCGACACCGGGGGCGGTGATGTCAACATAATCCCCCCAGCTAGAGAAACTGGCTCGATCATTGTTGCGATCTGTTGCCCCAACACCAACAAAACTGGTGAAGTCTGGATAAGTCGCATGCTGTAATCCACTATTACCCGCCGACATAAACAACAGACCATTACGATTTCGCAAATATTGAGCAGCCGCATTAATGGTCTCGTATTGGATGCCTCCGTAACTTAAATTGACCACACGTGCCCCTCTATCCGCGGCGTATTCAATACAGACCGCCATCGTAGAGATATAGGCAGAGCTGTTGTTGTCACTGATAGCGATTCGAACGGGAATAATATCGACATTCCAATTCGCACCCGCAACGCCAGTTGAATTATTACCTACTGCACCTAAGGTTCCTGCCGTCCCTGTACCGTGACCATTGGCATCGTAAATATAGTTAGATCCATCTTGAGCGTTGTAGGCGAGATCGAGTCGTAGGTTTGGGCCAAGATCTGGATGATTGACGTCAAAACCTGTATCACACACTGCGACCAGTATCGATGAGCTGCCAGTAGTAATGTCCCAAGCCTGTCGGCTATTTACATTATTGTGGTGCCACTGATTACCAAACATGGGATCATTGGGCTGTAAAGTCGGTTCCATTGCGTAATCCGCTTCTGCAAAAGCAACATACCCACTACTACTAAGAATTTTGGCAATCGCCTTTTCTCGACCATGGTGTTCAAAAGTGGCGATGACGATTTGACTGCCTTCAAGGATACGTTCAGAAACCAATCCTTGGCTCTTGAGTAGGCTGTTAAGTCCTTTTAGATCGCTTGGCGAAGCGTTGGCATCGATTTGGTATATAACCGTACCCGGCCTGACGCGTTCCTGATTGCTTTGCACGGTGTTCGCTAAGACACTAAATGTGACAACTGAGAAGGTTGCCCACAGGAATAAAGCTGGAATAAAGGATTTCACTAGGCGCATAGCACTTCTCCATGACGGACTTCAGGACGCTACTAATAGTTTGGTCAATAAATGAACAACTGTAAAATAACGCTTTGTAATGAAATCCTCCTCAGAGCCTCCCGATTACTCAACATCAATCAGTTAGCCGACAAGCCTTTTTTACTCACTCGCTCGACTCGTGGCTTTAGTCGATGAAATACAAACCAAAGTTAACTTCCACCTTCACACAGCGCTAAATCAGAGAATTTTTCTATCGTTTTTTCCTATCAAACAAATAGGAGTAAAGAATCTGCAATTGATCCACTCCCATGCCATGCTTACTCAAACGAATAACCGCCCTAGGATTAAGGTCAAACCCTAGTCGCGGCAGGTGGCTCAATCAATTAAATCTCAAAATACTGCATCAGAACGATAAGAAGTCGAATCCGTTAGATGAAAACTTCAACTACGCAGAAGCCTTTAAAGCCCTCAACCTCAAAGCGGATCTCAAAGCTCTGATGGTCGCGAAGATATTTGGGAACCTGAAGAGGATATTTACTGGGGCGCGGAGAGTGAGTGGCTCGGTGATGAGCGTTACTCTGGTGAGCTGGCACCTTCAACTATGCATCACGTGGCATCATCATTACGCTAACCGGTAAAACGTCCCATGCGTCGAGATGCGGGTAAGGTCGCTCCCCTTGCCATCGTGTAGTTAAGCGATTGAAAGATAGGTTGATATAGAAAAAGATTATCAATCGATACAAATATGCTGAAATTAAACATCGAAAGTTTGAAAAACATGGTTAAAATAGCCGGCTCAGATTTTCTATCCATACTGCTCCTTTGAGGACGAGACATTGAAAACGCAGCACCTTTCAGCAAGCGACAACCAAGATATCGAACTAGCTAAACAGATTTTAGCGCGTGGTGAATTGGTCGCGATTCCAACCGAAACGGTTTACGGACTGGCAGCAGATGCATCTAACCCAGAAGCAGTGAAGAAGATCTTCGCGGCGAAAGGTCGACCAGCTAACCATCCGCTGATTGTTCATATCGGTGATGTGGAGCAGCTGTCTGACTGGGCGCGTGATATTCCAGCACAAGCCTATACGATTGCTGAGGCATTTTGGCCGGGGCCAGTGACGCTATTGCTAAATAAAGCGCCACAAGCAACCTCTGTTGTGACTGGTGGCTTAGAGACCATTGGTATTCGTATGCCTGCGCACGACGTTTTCAGTACGTTATTGAAGTCATCGGGAATGGCCGTTGCGGCTCCTTCTGCGAATCCATACAAAAAACTTAGCCCGACGTCGGCTGAACATGTGATGAACTCGCTCGGTGGCAAAATTTCAGCTGTCTTGGATGGTGGGGACTGTACCCATGGCCTTGAATCGACCATTATCGACCTGACAGAAAAGCCATACCGTATTCTTCGTACAGGCCCAGTAACGGCAGCACAGTTATCAGAAGTACTCGGAGAAGAAGTGCTATCGCCAAAAGCACACAGTGTTGCAGTCCCAGGCAATGTGACCAGTCACTACCAGCCAAACACTAAAGTTCGTTTGGTTACTTTGGAAGAGATTTCCAATGCAAGTGGTGACAATATCGCATGTCTGCACTATTCACCGATTGCACCTAGCTTGGCCTTTAAATCTAAGCCTATGCCAACCGATGTCGCGCAATACTCACATGATCTTTACCGCGCGCTAGATGAAGCGGATAAATGGGGTTGTGACGAAATTTGGGTTGAGAGACCGCCAGTGAGTGAGGAGTGGTTTGCGGTACATGATCGCCTAAACCGAGCTCAATCTAAGCTGTAGCCACGGAGAACAAATCAGCAAAAACGCCCCTGTACCAAGGGGCGTTTTTGTATCCCTATCGCTCAAATTCTTATCTTAATGACCATAATTTAAGTGACAACGGATCAATCGCCAGTTAAATGTGTTGCAATATTGTTAAATAGAATTAAAACTCTAAATATAGCTTCCTCGAGCTCAGTGTATGCACGTTTAATAGAAGGAGTAAGTTGTGCTAAGTATTCTTCGCCTGATAATGGCTGCCATTTTTGTTGTTTTTACTACTTTATTTGCCTTTGTCTACTGCCTGTTTAGCCCGCGTAATCCTAAACATGTCTATTTCTTCTGCCGATGGTTTAATCAATTACACAAAATCCTTGGTGTCACTTTAATTCAAAGAGGACTAGAGCGAGCCCCTACCCCAGCTAACAGCGTCTATATTTCTAACCACCAAAGCGTCTACGATTTTGTCACATCACCGGGAATGCTCAGACCAAGAACGGTCTCGTTAGGCAAACGAGAGCTGATCTGGGTGCCATTTTTTGGCCAACTTTACTGGATTACTGGCAACATTCTGATCAACCGGGAAGACAAGTCCAAAGCTCGCGATACGATAAAACAAGTCGCTGATGCGATTGATAAGCGTAACCTTTCGGTTTGGGCTTATCCTGAGGGAACGCGAAGTAAAGGACGAGGTTTGTTGCCATTTAAGACGGGGGCATTTCGCATGGCAATTGAAGCTGGCGTTGCCATTACACCAATGGTGGTTAGTACAACGCATAATAAAATAAACCTTAACCGCAGCAATAATGGCATCGTGATTACTGAAATGCTCGATCCTATCGACACCTCTGGCTATACCATTAACGATGCTCGCACCTTGGCAGACCACTGTCATGCTCTGATGGCCGAAAAGATTGCTCAACTGGATCTGGAAGTTGCACAATTTGAGCAGCAAGCTGGCGCAAAACCGCGTTCTAGCGTCGGCTAAACATCACTCTTCTACGCAAGGGGCGAATAATAAATAGTCAGCCTATTTCCATATCAGTTATCGAAAGCGAACTGTTGATAAATCATTCAAATATGTGGATTAATTCACACTCCATCACGAGTTTAGATTTTGTCTCAAATCTCCGACAGCCACCGTTATTCATCTGATTAGACCATTTAATTGCATAGCTTCATGTATACTGCGCGGCAGTTATAGCCACATGAATAAACTTATGTTTCTAACACCGTATTTTTCACAACAAAACAATCAGTTCCAGTTCACTCGCCAACAAGCAAGCCACTTTGCGAAAAAGGTCGCGGGTGACTTTAACCCTATCCATGATGAAGATAGCAAACGCTTCTGTGTGCCAGGTGATCTATTGTTCGCCGTACTGCTCAGCAAAGAGGGCATCAGCCAGAAAATGCGCTTCGACTTCTCAGGCATGGTGAACGATGGTGTGGCACTTTCTGTTGAAAATAAATGTGAAAAAGAAAGTGCAGTGGTAGACGAGAAGTCTAAAGAGTACTTACATATGTCTCGTGAAGGGGAAGTTAATCACAACCCTGAGTTCATTGAACATGTGGTCACTAGCTATGTTCAGTTCTCTGGCATGAACTTCCCTCATATCATGGTTCCATTAATGGAAGAGCAGCAGATGATGATCAACTGCCAACGTCCATTAGTGATCTATGAGAGCATGGAAGTTGAGTTTTCTCGCCTAGATCTAACTCACCCTGAAGTGGAATTTTCCGGTGCGACATTTGATGTGGACGGTAAACGTGGCTTAGTGACTCTAAACTTTACCTTTAAAGAAGACGGTGAAGTGGTTGGTAAAGGTCTCAAACGTATGGTTGCAAGTGGTTTAAAACCATACGATCAAGAAGCAGTAGATGATCTTGTAGAACGCTTCCATGCTCGCAAAGAGGCGTTTCTAACCGAGTTTGCTAACGCAGCATAATCAATAAGGGGTTATCGACATTCGGTAACCCTTTTTTGATCGGTAGCACCAACACGCTCAGTCGCGTCGAGTTGTTGGTCAGCTCAAAGATCTCACTCAATCATCTAGCCCTCAAAGTGAATCTTGGTTAGCCTCCATCACACTGATTCATCCACACTAATCCCCATGACACAGCAAGCCTACTACTCAGCATCTATATTGCAGTTTTCTGAGAACGACACACAGAACATCCTCAATCATTTACGTGATGAAGCACAAGCTATCTGGCAATCAAAGATCGACCTACTGAAAACACAGTTCAACCAATTACCTCATCTTGCGGGTGATGTGATCCTTGGTTTTAATCAGCCAGAATTAGCACTCGATACCGAGGTGATTATTCTCTACCGCGGTCTAGTGTTTGTTGTCTCGATAGGTTCAGACAATAGCCAGTATGATGAACAGCAAATGTCACAGCTCCACAAACAAGCCCTGCGCCTTAAAAAGCATCATTTGGGCAGTCAGACTAAATTCATCATCCCTGTATCAATAGAAACAAAGGCATCACCACAACCAAGCCCAATTATAGTTTCAGAAGATTTGGTGGCTGGCACTATGTGTGACAATGGCGAACATCTGGCTGCACTCATCGAACACTTTTCTAATCAATACAAAGATGACCAAATCCTCTTGGATGAATGGCTTGAAAGTGGCTTTACTCTCTTGTCGCAATCATCGATTAGCGAGTCATCTTCTTAACAAAGACCACAACAAACAGTGCCATGGTAAAGCTGCCTAAGAAGGCTTCGCAGGCAGCGATAAAGCGAGCGACCCCGATGGGCGATATATCACCATAGCCTAATGTTGTGAATGTCACGACACTAAAATAGAGAGAGTTGAAAAACTCAAGCACGTAAAACTGCCAACCCGTAACATCTTCATAAATAGGGTGCGCACCTGTCGTATCGAGAAAGAAGTAGGCAAAAGCGCAGATCAAAATTAGGAAGATGGAGAAACCCACTACTCTTATCGGGTCTTCGCCATAACCACAGAACATGTCCACTAACTTCGAGATCATCCTTTTAGAACTGAGTAATGGCATTTGGTAACGACGAAAGCGCATTTCTCGCTTAAAGAAATCCCCTGCCATCTCGAACAAACCTTGCTTTTCACACTGTTTACGTATGTTTCGACACACTTCTTCAGCTTCTTGGCAATAGGTAATGGATGCTTTCCTGTCATGTCCTTTCATTGCTCGTCGTGCTTCCTGCTCTTGTTTAAGGCTCTTGCCCCATTCAATATTCTCCAGTTTCGCACGAGACAACTCTGCCCCGAGTAGGTTGCAGTTGTCGAGCTTGGCACAATGTAAGTTGGCACCGATTAACTTCGCCTTCATTAACGACGAGTCACGTAAATCTAAACCGAAAAAATGGGCGTCAACCAAGTTCGCCCGATAAAAATCCGCGCCCCGACACTGGTAGCCGTCTTTCGAACCACGGTTAACCAGATCGATATCCTCGAGATTTGTTTTCGCCAACTGAAATCCGTCTAAAGGTTTACCTGCTGCGGCCCATTGTTCAACCTTGTCTTTTATATCATCATTGCTTTTATCGACTTTGGGGTCATGCCAGTAACAGAGTCCTGACTCCCCACACGGTTGATCGCAGCACCAGCCATCAGGATTTTGATAGCTACATTGGCCTTGGTGAGATTCCATATGCACTGCCCCTAATCATATCCAGAGTGACGTTAGTAGCCCCAGATATCTTTACTAAGTGTAGTGGGTGCATATTAGCGCGCCATTACTATTTACAAATTAATCAGTATCAACCTGCTCTCTAAGCCATTTTTTAAATAGCCGAGTATAAGGGTCATCTATGTGCGTAATCACAAAGTAACCTGCATTCGCAGCAATGGGGACAAACGGAGCAGTTAACCTTCCCTGCTCAATTTCCTTATCCAATAGAGCAACTCGCGCCAAAGCGATTCCGACCCCAGCTTCAGCAGCCGACATTGCCATATCAGTTCGGTTGAAGAAATGACCTTGGTTGGTTTCAAAGTCCAATCGTTGATGGGAAGCCCAATACAGCCACTCATAATCTTTTAGCGCCCCAGACCAAGGCATTAAATCATGGAGCAACGTCACTCTCCCCCACTCGTCGCTGCCATGCAAGATCTCACGATGGGCACTGAAATAGTCACGACTCATCACTGGTAGCAACGATTCTTCCATTAACAGTTCCGCATCAGCATGTTTGTATGGCAAAGGCCCGTAGTCGATAGCAATATCGAAGTTTCGATTATCGCTATCCACCAACGCTCCCTCTGCAAAGGTATGGATCTGAACATCAGGATAGCGTTTATGAAAGTTTTCTAATCGCGGGACGAGCCATTTAAAAGCGAAGGATGGGGTCAGTTTTAACCGAATCTGTTTGCGTTCAGAAACCTGCGTCAATTGAAAAATGTTCTCTTCTATTGCCGCCAGATGATGACTGGTTGCCTCCACCAGCTTTCGTCCCTGTTCACTTAAACGTATGCCACGAGCGTGGCGTTCAAAGACACTAAAACCTAGTCGCTCTTCAATCTGCTGTAACTGTTGACTGACAGCACCAACCGTTAGATTCAGTTCTTTCGCTGCACTGGTTAAGCTTTGATGGCGTGAAACAATACAAATAAGGTTAACACCTTGTAATAGTGCCGACTTCATAGTCACCCTTTAAATTTTCTAAAAGCTAGTATCAATTCTTATCGATTGTTAAGCGGATGTAAATTGCACATTCTTGGCAAACTTTTAAAACTGTGAGAATTGAACGTGAAGGTTGTTATTTTAGGCAGCGGTGTGGTCGGTTTGACCAGTGCTTGGTATTTATCTCAAGCAGGATTTGAGGTGACGGTCGTTGATAGGCAGGCACGCTCCGGAGAAGAAACCAGCTTTGCTAACGCAGGGCAGATTTCCTATGGTTACTCATCGCCATGGGCCGCTCCTGGTATTCCAACCAAGGCAATCAAATGGCTATTTGAAGAGCACGCTCCTTTAAAGATTAAACCTAGCCTAAGCCCTGAGCTGATCCAGTGGGCAAGCCAGATGTTGGTCAATTGCCAACTGAACAAGTATCGAGTCAACAAAGCTCGTATGCTGACGATTGCCAATCGCAGTCGAGAGTGTTTAGCTCAGTTAAATAAGCAGTTTGATCTCAATTATCAGGGCAGAACCCAAGGTACGCTACAAATCTTCCGCAACCCAGCTCAACTCAAGGCGGTCGAAAAAGATATCGCACTGCTTGAAGAAAGTGGTACTCAATACCAACTCATGGATCCGGCACAATGTCTGGCACAAGAGCCAGGGCTAGCGAATATGAACGGTGATTTGGTGGGCGGTCTCTATTTACCTGATGATGAAACTGGCGATTGCCATCTATTTTGTCAGCAGCTTCAAGCAATGGCAGAGCAAGCTGGTGTTACCTTCTTGTTCAATACTCATGTCGAAAAGTTAATCACTGCCAACGATCAAGTGGTTGGCGTCGAAACATCACATGGAACAATCCATGCCGACAGCTATGTCGTCGCGATGGGCAGTTATTCAAAACACCTTCTTGCGCCGCTTAACATACATATCCCTGTTTACCCTGTGAAAGGTTACTCACTGACTTTACCGGTAATCGACCCAAATCATGCCCCTTGTTCCACCATTATGGATGAGACCTATAAGGTGGCCGTGACACGGTTTGAAAAGAGGATACGCGTTGCGGGTACTGCAGAACTGGCAGGATTTGATCCCGCATTACCTGAAAAAAGGCTAGCGACACTCAATCATGTTGTTAGCAACTTATTTCCTAACGGCGTCGATTTTTCTCAAGCAGAATACTGGACTGGCTTTAGACCAATGACGCCAGATGGCACACCTATTATTGGTCAAACAACGTTCTCCAACCTTTATACCAATACTGGTCATGGCACTTTGGGGTGGACCATGGCATGTGGGTCGGCGGACATTCTAACGAATATTATCTCGTCACAAGGCCATGCATCATTCCGCGAACTCAGTATGGAACGCTACATCTAATTTCAAACAACACAATTCACTTTGTTAAACTGGAATTGCAAAATATTTTTCAGTGAGACCAAGTGAATTGGTAATATACAAATCACTAATATACCCACACCCAAAGCAATTACTGCTAATAAATTGTCGAACAACTATTAACCAGAGCTATTAATTAACAATTTTTTAGCACTTTGTGTTTTACCTCACGCAAATTCACATCCACAAACAAATAAATTAACAACTGCGTTACAGAAAGGGTAATATCCTGTTCAGAAAACAACCATTACAAAACAAACAGGGAAACTACTTATGCAGTCAATTGTTGATTTTTTGAATGGAATTATCTGGAGCCCGGTATTGATTTATCTTTGCCTTGGCGCGGGTCTATTCTACTCAGTCATGACACGATTTGTTCAAGTTCGTCACTTTGGTGAAATGTGGCGCCTACTTCTTTCAGGGAAAAGTTCTTCAAAAGGTATCTCATCATTCCAAGCTCTAGCGGTATCGCTATCTGGTCGTGTGGGTACTGGTAACATTGCAGGTGTGGCAGCGGCTATCGGTTTCGGTGGTCCAGGTGCCGTATTTTGGATGTGGGTTGTTGCCTTCTTCGGCGCAGCAACAGCATACGCAGAATCTACTCTAGCTCAAATCTATAAAGAAGAAGACAACGGTGAATTCCGTGGTGGCCCAGCTTACTACATCGAAAAAGCGATGGGTCAGAAGTGGTACGCGTGGATTTTTGCTATCTCAACAATCTTTGCTTGTGGCTTCTTGCTACCAGGCGTTCAGTCAAACAGTATCGGTAATGCGGTAGAAGCTGCATTTGGTTCTGGTGAAATGATTGAAACAGCTATCGGTACATTCAGTTTCGCGAAAATCTTTACCGGTACTGTGATTTCAGTAATCCTAGCTTTCATCATCTTTGGCGGTGTGAAACGTATTGCAAACTTCACTCAGATCGTTGTGCCATTCATGGCTTTGGCTTACATCATCACAGCGTTCGTTATCATCCTACTGAACATCGGTGAAGTACCTCGTGTATTCTCAATGATCATTGGTGATGCATTTACGCCTATGGCAGGTGTTGGTGCTGCGATTGGTTGGGGTGTAAAACGTGGTGTTTACTCTAACGAAGCGGGTCAAGGTACAGGTCCTCACGCAGCCGCTGCTGCAAGCGTTGACCACCCAGCTCAGCAGGGTCTAGTGCAGGCTTTCTCTATCTACATCGATACACTACTAGTATGTTCTGCGACTGCATTTATGATCATCATTACTGGTGCATACAACGTACACGGTGCAGAAGGCTTCCTAGTACAGAATATTTCTGCTGATATTGCAGCAAATGGTCCTGTATTTACTCAAATGGCAATCGAGAGCGCGCTGCCAGGTATCGGTAAGCCGTTTATTGCTGTTGCGCTGTTCTTCTTCGCGTTCACCACTATTCTTGCGTACTACTACATTGCAGAAACAAACATTGCATACATCCGTCGTACGTTTAAAGTTAGCGGCCTAATGTTCTTACTAAAAGTCGCATTAATCGCTGTTGTGTTCTACGGTACAGTTAAGACTGCAAACCTTGCGTGGGCAATGGGTGACGTGGGTGTAGGCCTAATGGCTTGGTTAAACATCGTGGGTATCTTAATTATCTTCTTCATGTCAAAACCTGCACTAAAAGCACTTAACGACTACGAAGAGCAGCAAAAACAAGGTGTCACTGAGTTTACATTCAACCCTGTTAAGCTTGGCATCAAAGGTGCTGACTACTGGGAAGATAAATATCGCCGTAAAACGGGCAAAGCACCCGAGGCTGAAGTCGAAACAAAACCAGTTGAACAACCTTCAACCTAATCTCGACTAAAACAGATAAAAGCAGTGGTAAAAAAGGGGGTTAGCCAATGGCTAACCCCCTTGTTATTACTGTTCCCATATATTTCAGTGCCGACCTAATCAGGCTTGGCCAACACTTAATATTCTTGATTACGCCGCTACCTGCTCAAGCTCAACAGATTCGCGCTGTTTTTTCTCACCAATAGGCAAGATGGTACGACCATATTCGTTGTTCAGTACTTGCGCCATTGCAAAGTAGATTGCGCTTGCGCCGCAGAAAATACCTTCAATGCCTGCGATAGTACCAATCAGTTCACTACCAGAGAAATCACGTGCTGCAAGTAGGAAGAATAGGATTGTTAGTGAACCGAAAACGATCTGTTTAGCCACTGGGTAGCACAGTGAACCAATAAACATAAAGCCAGTGAAGACACCCCAAAGTAGCAAGTACCAACCCATAAAGCTTGCTGGGCTTGCAGGAAGACCCATGTATGGCATCACGATTAAACCAACCAAAGTTAGCCAAAATAGACCGTATGAAGTAAATGCCGTGGTACCAAACGTATCGCCACGTTTGAAACACATCATGCCGACTAGCACTTGGCTCAGACCACCATAAAAAATTCCCATTGCAAGAATCATTGAGTCAATTGGGAAAAAGCCTGCGTTGTGGATATTTAGCAGGATGGTTGTCATGCCGAAACCCATAAGGCCTAATGGAGCCGGGTTTGCCAGTTTTGTTGACATTTTGCGCACCTTTCAAAAATGTTAGTAAAAATTACGCGCGAAGTTTAATCCTGTTCAACAAAAAAGATAAACATTGAATTTGCAATCTAAGATTACGCAAACCATTTAATATACTTTTTGTTTAATCACCTCCATGCTTTCTCATGGTAAAAATGCCAATTCTGATATGGCGCAGAAAACAAAAGGCCTCAATTTTCAACATTGAGGCCTTATTTCTAGTTTGAACACTCACAGGTTACTGGCAGGATATTTCGTCCCAGAACCAATTGGACTGTACGGGTGTTTCCCAAACTCCCGGCCCATTTTTAGCGATAAAACATTTGCCGTTATAAGTCACTTTGTCACCATTTGCGACTTGAGTAACGCCCGGTTCCCACTGCGTCATACCGCCTGGGTCTGGCGTTGGGTCTGGTGTTGGTGAAGGATCGACAGGATCGAGCTGTTCAACCACACGAACTTCTGGCCAACTTGCATGCGAGCCATAAAAATTGGTCACACACTTTTCGTAGTCGCCCTCAACCAAGGCGGAATAAGCGGTTTGGAATCCCACCAGTTCACACTCAAATGAATAGCCACCGGGACGGTCTGCATAGTATTTCCAGTTGCCATCCCAATTGGTATAAAGCACATCCGTCGCGCCATTGAGGTTTAAGCTTCCGTATGGAGTTTGCTGCCAACAGGTGTCTTTTTCATCACTGCCAATCGGAATTTGATAGTGGGATGATAGCCCTTGCCAGTAACGAATTCGGTTGACGGGCTGGCCTTTATCCTTGTTCTGCTCGCCACACTCAATACCACCATTGATAATGTTAATCGTGGTACCAAAACCATAGCCGATCCCTGCATCGCTCTCTCTCTGAGATGGCTGCCATGTTTTATCTATAACGTGAAGCATCGCTGGCTTAGGGGCTTGCGGAGTTAAAAAGAACCAAATCGCTGATGCTAGATTGAGCCAAGAGTCAGCCACTAGCCCAGGGTTGTTGAGTAACACAGACGCATCGCCGTCGAACATCGCTTCAGAGAATGCACCGTAGTTAAAGTGGTAAGAGAGCTGTTTAGCCCCACGACCAAAGTACCCCTGCCCTGCGACACATGGCCACTTTCTATTTTGCCAGTCGTTCTGACCACAACCTGTCGTGTACCCTTCCTGACCTTCAGACCAGCCCATTTCCCTTACATGAACCAACGCTTGCTGCCACTCTTCTAAACCCAACGGATTATCCCAAGTGTTATCAATGGCAATATGCCCTCCTGTTTCCTGAGCAAAATGAGCAAATGCCGTTACGATCGAGCGCTTACAAATTGCGTCAGAATCACGCCCATCAGTGTACTCCGCACAAAATGCAGGGAACTTACCGATCGCACGTAGGAAGCGAGTGTAAGTGTATTCCGGTGCTGCCATCTGAGTAAGAAAGTCCCACTCTGCACGAGGAAACACTCGCTCAGCGCGCTGTACGTTATCCGGATTGGTGGCTAGCCCCGCATCAATGGCTTCAACGACGCCGTTAGGAGCCGTGCGAAGTGCCTGTGACCATAACTGATACATTGGTTCAGAGGTCTTCTGTTGCTCTACGGCGGCAACATCCGCGCGAGAGATAACAAAACCAGTCGGGTTTAGTGGATCGGGCTGAATATTCATCGTTGCCCATGCACTTGAGCCCATACTCAAGGCCGATGCGACGGCTAAAAAGCGCAAGGTTTTCATTGTTATACAACTCCTGTGTATGTGAAGTTGTATCAGCATAGATGAGGAAAAAATAACTAGAATAGTCACTAAGTCAGGTTGCGAGTG
Organism: Vibrio sp. M260112; assembly: GCF_036533775.1. NCBI lineage: Bacteria > Pseudomonadati > Pseudomonadota > Gammaproteobacteria > Vibrionales > Vibrionaceae > Vibrio > Vibrio sp. M260112. The sequence continues at coordinate 19,337 of NZ_JATABH010000054.1, forward strand.
ATCACGAAGAGCAAAGTAATAATGTTATTTATCACTCGCCGAAAGCGATAAATGAGTCGAAAAAAACCTATATAACAGCTAATTAGAAATGTGGCCGTTATCAAATAAATAGCCACTGAGCTGATAAAAAATTTTACCGTAACCGACTTGACGTCAACTAAGGGTATAACCAAGGTTGAGTCATCAACGTTACTCAACCTATTGAAGTTCGATACGTTTGTTGAATTTGAAAGTGAGATAATCATTCCATAGTAATATTCCTCCTGAACATGAAAATATTACCTCGTACTTTTAAGTAGTAGAGTCTTAAAACTGATTATTCAACTACTAAAACGATAGGTTCCCATGCCACAACCTTGTTATTTAAGAGTATCAGGACTGAATCAAGGATTTATTACACGCAATGCAGGTGCAAGTAATTCCGTCGGCGTTCGGTTTGTTGAAGCGCATAAAGATGAAATTCTGGTGCAAAGTGTTTCTCATAATGTGGTGATACCCACTGATAGACAAAGTGGAAGTCCAACAGGACAAAGAATTCACGGTGCTCTAAAAGTTACATGTGAGATCACTAGTGCATTGCCATTACTTTATAACGCATTATGCCAAGGAGAGACATTAAACAAAGTTGTGCTTGACTGGTATCGTATTTCTTTGGATGGAACTCAAGAGAAGTTTTTCTCAACGGTGCTTACTAATGCACGGTTGAGTAAGATTCAGGTACTGCTGCCGGATTCAAGGGAAGCAAAGTCGCAGCATTTCAATCAGTTTGTTAATTTGTTTTTCAAGCATAGAAAAATTGAATGGTCACACCATACAGCAGGTACATATGGTGTAGACGATTGGCGAGTATCCCAGGAGGCTTGAGCATGATCAATATTGCAGAGTGTGAAATTGACCCTGACCGCTTGTCAGTGTCGGGAGTCCATGCTGTACAAGAGATATTAGACACAATTGAGACAGCAAATCTCTTAAATAAGGTGATTGCCGTCATTCCATTTTTTGATATTTTCTTAAAAGGTAAGCCGCATGAAAAATTGACCAATATTGCGTCATATGATTGGCAGGAATTTGCTCGCATTATGCGTTCGGTTAGCGATGTTAATCGAAAGAAAATAGAGAAAATTGCCGGTGAGGAGTGGTTAAATTCGTCAGGAAAAGAACATGAATTCTGGAAGTGTGTTTATCAGGCTATGTAGTATTGCGTTTCTTGCACTCTTCGGGGGGACATTGTCTTATGCTCAACCCAATGTGCCCGATAATCTGATGTTGAAGTCGGATAGCTCCATTGATAGCTATATCAGTTTTATCCAAAAATTTAAGATTTGTGGAGATAAAACTAACCGAGTAAATAACCCTTATCCGATAAATGATTGGCTGTTATCACTCCCGTTAAGAAAGCAATCAAGCGTTGTTATGTACTTATTAAGCGACGCTGAATATCGATGCTATGAAGTAGAGTTGAATGAAATGGTAGAGGCTTTAAAAAGCAATCAAGACCACCAAGCTATTAACATCCTAGAGTCCGAAGGTTGGTTGTCTAAGCCTGTTTATGGTCAATATTCATTAACAAATAAAAAAGACCTTGAGCTTACTCAGAGTGACCACGAGGCTTTATCGTTATTACTTAACATGAAGTATTTGCCGTTTGATCTAATTGGCATGGGGGAGTTATTGAAGGTGCTAAGAGAACAATAAAAGTATGCTACATGGACTAACGTTACTTTCCTGAACGAAAGTCCCCTGTTTGCCCCCCATAGGGTGAAGAGATATTTGAGATAAACTGTAGAATACTTCGTATCCGCCCCATGATCCCACGGGGCGACACTGCTAGTGTTTGAAGTTCCAAGGCAGGAGCGCATCGATATCTGGCTCCGCTTTCGCCAGCTCTTTCATACACTTGACCATATAGTCGTAAAGGATAAGACCATTGGCTTTCGCGGTCT
>NZ_JATABH010000055.1:0-20751 GCF_036533775.1 Vibrio sp. M260112
GGGTTGAATATGTTGCGCACAGAGCCGACTAAACTCAGTATCGTTGGAAAACAGAAGCGTTGTATGATGAACACAGCGATGCTAGAGGCGGTCTTGAGTGAAGGCCTAAACGCGGTGGGTAAAAATTAAACACTCATGCGGTCGCCCTGGTTAAGACCCCGTAACACGTTTCCGGACAAAATGTTACGCAATTTAATAATTTAGTGAGAAATGGATTAGTTTAAGCAAGTTAAATGAGATTAGACTCAAATTGGACACAAAGCACTTAGGGCTGCCAAATACTCAATATTGTTTGCAGTTGCCATTTATTTAGTAGTGTCAACTCTTAAAGCTAGCCCTAGTTGCAAGCCACATGAAGGGTCAAAGTATATGCAAATTAATTGAATGCTCGGGCTATCCTCCCATGCCCTTGATAATCGTATTTCACTGAGTTGCTGCTAACGAATACTGATTCACCAGCTCTCAAGACAAGGTGATTATTTTGACTTGAAATTGCCACTTCACCTTCAATACAAAACAGTATTTCTGCACTACGGACAAACTGTACTTGGCTGCTATGTTCGACTGTCATTACATCAAAGCAAAAGTCATCAACTGGGATGGGATAGCTCACTTTATTACCCTCTTTATATATTGGTTTTAGCCGAATCTCCGCTGGATTAATCGGTTCGAATGAGGTGTTATCTATCAACTCAATTACATCAATGTGTTTTGGTGTTAGCCCTGCGCGCAATACATTGTCCGAATTTGCCATGATCTCAAGGCCAGTGCCCTGCACGTAAGCGTGTGGGGTTTCTGCATAGAGGAACATTGCCTCACCTGGAGCCAGTTCAACGGTGTTTAGTATCAGTGGTGAAAATAGACCGATATCTCCCGGATAGTGCTGTTTGAATTCAGCACTGTATTGCAACGCTTCTCGTCCCATCATGGTTTTAGCGGGGCGATTATTGGCGGCTTCCAACTCTGCCAGAGCCACCTCTTTGTGTTTGCCTTCAAGTGACATGATAGTAGTGAAGAATGCCTTTAGTGCGGCGTTATCTGCCTGCTTTTCAAGCTCTGCGACCTCAGCGGCCAAGCTTAGGATATTGGCTTCTTTGAACAGGGCAACTATATCGGCGATCGGACGAAAGCCATTCATCGCTTTGTAGAAAGTTAGCGCATAAACCAACTCAGGCTTATGATTAGGATCTTTATAGTTTCGGTGAGCAGCATCTAACGGAATCCCTTGTTGGTTTTCTCGCTCAAACCCTTGCTGCGCTTTATGTTTACTTGGGTGTACCTGAATAGAGAGTGGCGTCTCTGCGGCAAGGACTTTGAATAAGAAAGGCAACTCCCCAAAACGTGCGGCGGTGTAGCCACCAAGGATATCTTGTTTGTTGTGCTCAATTACCTCAGCAAGAGGCTCTCCGGTATCATCGAGCTTAGAGCTGCCATTTGGGTGAGCACCCATCCAGATCTCTGCCTGCGGCTTGTGTTCTGGATTATTGATACCAAATAGGTTGTGAATGGAGTCTTTACTACCCCATGCATAGTTTTGGATGACGTTATCAAGCTTAAATAGAGACATACTACTTCTCTCCAAATATCTGTGCGCCGACTTTCAAGGTGGCGGCAATATTACGTGCAGTGCGAGTCAGATTATCGCCCGCCTCTGTCAGAACTTGTTCTAGGGGTTGTGGTGAACGAACCGTGCCAAAGGTGCTATCGACAGCGTTGTAGAGTTCATCAATCTCTTTACCCAATGAGCCTGCAATTCCAATCACGGGAATACCTTGTAGCGTGGCTCGTTTTGCAATGCCAAACGGGGTCTTGCCTTGCAGGGTTTGGTTATCCATCTGACCCTCACCAGTGATAACGAGATCCGAGCCTTGCAACACTTGGTCTGCGTTTAAGGTGTCTAAAACCATCTCAATACCTTGCTTGATTTGAATATCAAATAGCAGTGATAAACCAAGAGATGCGCCACCAGCGGCACCAAAGCCAGGTGTCGTTCGGTTGTCTTTTCCAGTGAGACGGCGGCTGATCTCTGCAAAATGATTTAGTGCGTCATCAAGCTGAACAATCAGTTTCGAAGAAGCCCCTTTTTGAGCACCGAAGATATAGCTAGCGCCGTTTTCACCAACTAGTGGATTGTTGACATCACAAGCAATCACAAACTCGACCTGTTGGCATCGAGGATAGATATTGCTCAAGTCGATGCGAGAAAGATGAGAAAGAGCGGCTCCACCCAAGGCAATCTCATTGCCTTGCTCGTCCAACAACTTACCACCCAATGCTTGGACGATACCTGCCCCACCGTCATTGGTGGCACTTCCGCCAAGACCAAGCAGGATTTTATTTACACCTTTCTCAAGTGCCTCTTTGATCAACTCACCAGTACCATAGGTAGTTGCAAGGGCAGGATCGCGATCTTGTGGCGAAACTAGGTCTAATCCTGATGCCGCCGCTATCTCTATCAATGCCGTATTACCGTCATCAAGCAGTGCCCAATGTGCGTCGACGGTCTTACCCTGTGGGTTCATCACTTGGGTAGTTTGCATAATGCCATCTAACCCTTGCATCAATACATCCACCGTTCCCTCACCACCGTCAGCCAGCGGTAGATGCACATACTCCGCTTCTGGGAATACTTGTACAAAACCTGCTTCAATGCGTTGGCATACCTGCTTGGCACTAAGGGACTCTTTAAATGAATCGGGGGCAATTACAATCTTCATCTCAGTTCACCAACTCCGCCCAGTTGCAATCAGAGCGGAGGTTTCTACGTTTAAAAACTAGGATTAAAACTTCACTCGGAATGATTTAGCCTGACACGCTTTAAGGGCACCAAAGCTCTGGCTAGCGACTTCAGTATCACGTACTCGCTCATCCATGCTGGTCTCTTGCCATGAAGCCACTGGTTGAGTGAAGGCAACACCATCTTCAATCTGTCCAGATTCAGCAGGGTTGTAGACGCGTAGAATTAAGGCATCTTCATCTTCTGCTTTCTTTAAGACGCTTAGGACGGCACCTTTCTGCTCTTTAGCTAAGAGCGAGTAAGTCAAAGGTTTGTCTTGTACACCAACGTTTAGCTTCATTGCGTTGTATGGGATCTTGTTGTAACACTCGATTGGCGTTACATAGTCTCGTGCTTGAGCCATTACATTTGCGTCGATATGGTTACCAGCAAAACCAAGTAAGCTGAACTCACACACTAACTTGCCACGCGTTTGCGAATCTGGAGTCGGGATCTTGATCCCTGAAGGACGTCCCGGACGCAGCAACAGCTCTTCTTTACCCAGTACGCCAACACCACGTAGCAAAGTTAGGGCGAAAGTGTCACGATCTTGATTGCTTTGGCTCGAAACCACTTCAAACTCTCGCAGGCCATTAGTCATGAGCGCCAAACCACCAGTTTGATTCTCAACAGCAGCAAAGTTCATCAGTTGGTACACCGGCACTGGCGCTTCTTTCCAACCTTCTTGCTCCCATACTTGCATCGCAGGGTCGTTAGTTGGACGTGTGATTAGGCCAAACTGGTTATCTGCAACCACATTTTCAGATACAAATGGCGTTGGGATTAGCACCCGCACACGGTGATCATCAGCTTGGTTATCTAGCTCCAGACGAACTTCAATACGGCGTGAACCTGCTTTCAGTACGACTTGGCAATCGACATCAACAAAGCCATTTTGACCCGTGCGCTCTTCGCGTTCTTGCAGATTAGCTGGCACATCCATTCGTAGTTTGATACTAGCAACCGATTGGAAGCCTTCATGTTTAAGATCGGTTTCGACCTTGAACTCATCTGAGTAAAGCAACCACTCTTTGCGAGATGGCGAGTAGTCGTACTCATCACCATCGTCTGAACCATCTTCAATTTTTAGCACTTGGTCGTACGTCATCTCGGTTTCTTTGTCCAAGATGGTTAGAGTGCCGTTGTCATTGACCTTGATGCTGTAGTACTCATTCTCAAGCAGGTAATCTTTTTGCTCAGCAATTTTTTGAGTGCCTTTCTCATTGCCTTGGATATGCAAAGTGGTAAAGCCCATCGCAGGTACAGATTGTTTAATCTGAATATCGTACTCAACAAACGGGTCATAGTTACCGTAGTGAACGATCTGACGGTCAATTTTGCCTGGGTCGATCACTCGTTGATCTTGGATGAAGAACTCTACTGGGTTGCCATTATCATCGAAGATGTTGAACTGCTCTGCACGGATAGTGATGGTGGTGTTGATCACCTCTTCACGTTCGTATGGCGATAGGTTAAACAATGCTAGCTTGTCGCAGCCTTCACGAGCTGGCATATGGTCAACGATTTTTCGCTTGTAGAAGGTAATCAGGTTGCTCGCCATATCGTCTGCTAGGATGTAACGGTTAAGAATCTCAGCGTGCACCTTATCTGAACAGCAGCAACCGATAGAGTCGTGGGCATGGTTCTTCATGCTCTCTTTCCACATTTTCTCAATCAGACCGTGGTGATATTCAAAACCTAGCGACCAAGCGATAGAAGCGAGCGGTTCTAGGATGTTGACAATCTTGTTCTCTACCTGAGCGTGAATCAGTTTGATATCCATGCGAGTTGACGAGATAGTGCGATGAACACGCATGTATTTGCCGTCATTAAACTCGCCTTTTACTGTGTCTAGTTGATCGCGTTCTTGGTTGATGCGATCAAAAACCTCTTCAAAGCGACTCATCACAAACTCACGTTCCGGATAAACCTCACGTAGCTTGTCCATCACCTCGAAGATGTCTTGTTGGATTGGCATCTGATCGTGACCATTCGGCAGCAGGATATCTTTGGTCACTGACGGCTTTTCTAACACAGGGAAGTATTTGTCTAGGCGAGCACGCAGCCCTTCTTCGTCTTGAGGTAGGTACTTCCCAATCGCATAACCAAGAGGCAGTACTTGTGCCGCAACTTCTGAACCATCATTAGATTGCCATAAGAACTCAGTTTTGTTGGTACCATGACGCTCAGAGCAACCGCGCCAGAACATCGCAGTATCGATATCAAAACCGTTGTAGATCATTGGCAATTGTGAGCTCATCGAGAATGAATCTGGCAGGTAGCCAATCTTCATTGGCTCGCCCAACTCTAGACAATCGCGTAGGCCGTACAACATATTACGAACGATTGACTCGCCACCAACCTGCATAGTGTCTGTTTGAGAGTACCAAGGACCAACAATCAGTTTGCCCGCCTGAACTAGGTCGCGTACACGCTCTTTGTTTTCAGGCTTGATAGCAAAGTAGTCTTCAAGGACCGCTGTCTGACCATCGAGTACATAGTATTTATAATCTGGATCGCTCTCCAGACGTTGCATGATCTCTTCCATGTTGTTCACCAAAAGAATACGAGACTCTTCAGTGGTGAAATACCATTCACGATCCCAGTGCATGTGTGGGGTAATATGAACGCGTGATTTAGTCATTGTTTTGTACCTGTAAAGACTGTGCTATGCGACTTAAATGAGTAATGGCTTTTGCGTAAACGCTGAGCTATCCAAATAATTTTGAAGCAATAGAGCCAAACAACCCTTTCTTCTCTTCAACTACTGGTGCTGGTTCTTCTGCTATCTCTTCAACTTGCTCTTCCTCATCGCTAAGAAGTGCAAAAATTTCTTCTACAGTAGTCGCGCTAAGTACCGCTTCACGAACTTCATCATCAATCAAAGTACTTGTAAGCTCGGTCAGCAATTGCATGTGTGTAGAACCCGCTTCAGCATTAGGAATAGCAATCAAGAAAATCAGATTGACATCCTCTTCTTCATCAATTCCCTGCCATTTCAAATCTTGTTTTAGGGTTGCGACAGCAAATGCCGCTTCTTTCACTGCGTCGGTTTTGCCATGTGGAACGGCAAGGCCTTCACCTAGCGCCGTTGCACCATGTTCTTCACGGGCAAACACCGCTTTTAAGTATTCTTCTTTGTCGTGCAGCTTGCCCTGTTGGTCGAGCTGTTCAGCGAGTGCCTTAATTGCAGCATCACGACTCTCGAACGTCGTTTGTAGATTGATCAGTGATGGATTTGTAAGCGTTGTAAGGTTCATAGTTTTAGCCCCGTATTCACGTTCTGTTGGGTTATTCGTTTATACACCAATAATACCAATCAAATACAAATAAACCGTGATACAGATCTCACAAATACTTCAATATGTATTAAATTGGATTTAAAAAGACATATTTGTATTTTTAAATTTATTAAACAGGGTGGAATTAGTATTATCTAAGTCTAAAGTCACACACTAAGACCTGTTAGAGCGGTTATGCAGGTTAATAAGCAAGAGGCTATCTAGGATATGACGACAAGATTACCCATGTACCGACAAATCGCTCATGCCATTCGAGATAAGATTAGCACCGGTATTTACAAGGTTGGTGAGACACTGCCTACAGAGGCACAACTACGTGAAGAGTTTTCTGTCAGCCGAGTCACTATACGCCAAGCGCTTAAGCTTCTAATCGAACAAGAAGAGCTAGAAAGTATTCAAGGTAGTGGTACCTATGTAAAAGAGAGCAAAATCAACTACAACATTTACCAACAGAGCAGCTTTGCTGAGAAGTGGGCTCATTTGCAGGGAGTAACGCACAGCGATGTCTTAGCCTTTGAGGTACAAGCTGCCTCACTAACGATGGCAGAACACTTGGAAATCAACGAAGGAGAGCGCGTTTTCTACATCAAGAGGGTGCGTTTCCTAGACGAAACCGCCATTACGGTTGAAGAGACTTGGATGCCAACAGCGATATTCCCAGACCTCAGCTACCAAGTGATGCAAGGGTCGAAATATGACTACATCGAAAAACAGAAGAAGATGGTTATAGATAGAAGTGAGCAAGAAATCATGCCCGTTCTTCCACCAAGTGACGTGGCTGCATTGCTTGGCATCAATCCCACAGAACCCGTTATAGAAAAGCGCACACGCGGATACCTAGAAAATGACACCATCTTCGAGTACAGCCGAAACTATTTCACGACCAACAACTATAAGTTTACCCTCACCTCTAAGCGCCAAAGGGCGAAGACAAGCTATTCTATTTAAATAAGGGTTTTATTACTCAATGTCATCGTGTATCTATTTCGTATTATATTTCAATGCTATAGCGTCAAAATAAATTTTTGTATTACCTTTTACCCAAGAGAAACAAAAACAAATTAAATACAAATAATACAAATTGTGAGAATTATCACAGATGATTAAAACAAATTAGGTAAAAATATAATCATTGAGTGACCTATTTGTCGCTCAAATGACGAGAGACGACGCAAAGGAACATCAGATGAAAATCTTAGCGATTACAGCATGTACGGCCGGTGTAGCGCACACCTACATGGCGGCTAAAAATTTAGAAAAGAAAGCAGCCGCGCGCGGCTGGGAAATAAAGGTCGAGAAACAAGGTGCGAATGGCCTAGATGGAAAACTAACCGCGCAAGATGTCGCGGAAGCCGATGGCATTATCTACGCTGTTGACGTAGGCGTAATTGAAGCTGAGCGTTTCGAGGGCCTAACGTCTGTGCAAGGTAAGGTTAAGGATGGCATCAAAGCCGCTGATGAAATGCTTGATGCACTCGAAGAGAAGGTCAAAGCGGGTGGCTCAAAAGCGAAAGCAACCACGACGACCAACAAGTTTGCCGAGAAGGAAGAGAGCAACGACAATATGATCGTTAGCTTCTTGAAACTTTGGTACAAGGGCGCTCTTTCAGGCGTATCTCACATCATTCCTCTTGTTATAATCGGTGGTCTTTGTGTAGGTCTTCTAAATCTATTCTTCGGCTACGATTACACCCACCTTTATGATGAAGCGATACTGGTTGAATACACGGGCAAAACATACGCAGACCTTGGCATTATTAACGCTGCTGAAGGGCTAGCAAACAGTGAAATCGATGCAATTAAGCAAGAAGTTTATGCAGCCATTGCACAGCCAGAAGCCAAAGCGCAGTTTGAGTCTTCGTTCCAAGGTATTATTCATTTCCTATACTACAGCACGTTAAAAGCCTTTAACCCTCTGTTAATCTGTGTGCTTGCGGCATTTACGGCTTACGGTATGGTAGGTAAACCCGGTTTAGCCCCTGGTTTCGTCGGTGGTTTCGTCGCCGTTGGTGGCGGGTTCGGTAAGATCTCGGTCATGACTGGCGGCTTCCTAGGCGGTTTAGTAGCCGGTGCAGCAGCAGCCTTATTTGTTATGCTTGTCCGCCAGATCAAAGTACCAAAAGTACTAGAATCAGTGAAGATGATTATCATCACACCTCTACTAGCCGGTATCGCCACACTGATCTTTATGTATGCAGGCCCTGGTAAGTTCTTCGCGATGCTTAACAGTGGTTTGGTCGATTGGCTAACGTCAATGGGTACGAATAACCTACTTATTCTTGGTTTCATCCTCGGTGCTATGGCTTGTTTCGATATGGGTGGCCCTGTAAACAAAGCCGCGTACCTATTCTGTATCGGTGTCGGTACTAGTGGAGACTTCGCTGGTGATGCATCAATCTTCTACGCAGCCTTTACTGCTGCGAAATGTATCCCAGGTATGTCACTAGGTATTATGTCTGTGGTATTCAAACGTTTCTTCGACGAAGAAGATCGCTTGGCAGGCCCTTCAACCGCAATCTTAGGTTTCTGTGGTATCACTGAAGGCGCTATTCCTTACGCTGTAAAAGATCCAATGCGTATCATACCAGCACATATGATTGGTGGTGGCGTAGCGGCTGCGTTAATTCTATCTTCTAAGATTACGATTGGTACCGTAGCTGGCGGCGCAGTATTCATGCTACCTGTTATCGGTAACCCTGTCGCTTGGCTGACTTACTTCGTCATAGGTATTGCAGTGTCAATGGTCCTAACCATCGCATTAAAAGGAATAGGAAACCAAAAAGAAAAGAAGTTAGCTGAAGCGAAAGTTTAGTTACCCTCAACTAAATATGCTCCAAAACTCCAAGTCGATCCCCCCTCGCTTGGAGTTTTTTTGTATTACCCGCTAGCTCTTTATCAACCGAATCTTGTATTCAGCGCTTTAATTCGTATCATTAAGCTTCTTGTGGGAAGCATAATCTGTTGCCCCCCATCTCTTTTGTATTACTTTCGAGGTTTACATGGCAAGACTGCCCCTGTATCGCAAAATAGCTGACGCCATTCGAGAAAAGATAATCAGCAAGGATTACAAAGTAGGTGAGGCACTTCCCACCGAGGCTCAACTTTGCAAAGAGTTCTCTGCCAGTCGAGTCACCGTTCGCCAAGCATTAAAGCTGCTCATCGAGAACGAAGAGTTAGAGAGTATTCAAGGCAGTGGCACCTACGTTAAAGAGACCAAAGTCAATTATGATATCTATCAGCAGAGTAGTTTCGCTGAAAAATGGGCACATTTGGAAGGTGTCACGCATAGCGATGTATTGGCCTTTGAAATTCAATCTGCGTCTCTCACTATGGCTGAACATTTAGATATCAACGAAGGTGAACGCATTTTCTATGTTAAGCGTGTACGTTTCCTTGATGAGAATCCAATCACGGTTGAAGAGACTTGGATGCCAGTAGAAATGTTTCCTGATTTGACCTACCAAGTAATGCAGGGATCAAAGTACGAGTTTATCGAGAATCAAAAAAAGCTAGTGATAGATCGAAGCGAACAAGAATTAGTGCCAATCCTACCTCCTGATGAAATAGCGAAGTTGTTAGGTATTAGCACTACCGACCCGATCATTGAGAAACGCACTCGCAGTTACTTACACGACGACACGGTATTCGAATATAGTCGTAACTTCTTTAAATCAAGTGACTATAAGTTCACCTTGGTAGCAAAAAGACATAAACCTAACAGTTAACTTGGATGTTTTAAGTAAAATTGTCGAACGCTAGAAGTAGCACCGTGAAGGTTATGGACAGAAATCATGTAACGCACCAAGGGCTATTTCGTGGTAAGAAATAGTGCTGGCACGCTGACGGTAGTAGGTTGAAAAAGTGATTTAGACATAATAAGCCCTCTTATTTCTTGAGAGGGAGACTAACAAACCCAACGCATTACATTGATAGCAACCAAGACAAATGATATTTGTTAAAATTGCAATAGTCCAAGCGAGGTACGGAGTTACCTCGCTTTGAACGATTTACAGATCCAGTTTCGGCTGAATAAAATCGATAAAAGCAGAGATCCTCTTAGCAACAGAAGAAGACTTATAGTAGACGGCATTAATTTGCTCCCTGCCAGAATGACTGATTTTTTCACCTTCGAGCAAAGGAATTAGCCTTCCTTCAGCAATATCTTTCTTCACCATAAACCCCGATAGGCAGGCTATGCCATTTCCCATCAACGTGAGCTGTCTTACCGTTTCACCGTTACTTGAGGTCAGCGTGGGTGTCAGCCCTGAAAATCCTTTCAGAGGCCATTCGTTGAGTGTTTTTGGTGTTGAAAATCCGATGGTATCGTGATGTTCCAAATCACTACTCTTACTCGGAAAGCCGCGCTTTGATAGATAATCAGGTGAAGCAACAATGTAAAGTAAACTTCGGCCAAGAGGCCTTGCATGTAAAGTTGAATCATTTAATGCACCGATACGAATAGCGATATCGGTTTTCTTTTCTAGCAAATCAACAAAACCTTCATTGGAGGTCAACTCCAACTCAATATCAGGATAGGTTTGATTAAATGGCTGAACGAGTGGAACTAACTGGTGAAACACAAACGGACTGGCGGCATCAACACGCAGCCGCCCTTTGGGTAATTCCCCACGGGATATGATCTCGTCTTCCGCTTGCTGCAACTGCATCAGCCCTATTCTTACCGACTCAACGAATTGCCTCCCCTCATCCGTTAATTCAATCCGTCTTGTGGTTCGGTTTAATATCGTCACACCAAGCTGGCTTTCTACCTTACTCACCGCTCGTGATACGCGTGCTACCTGTATATCAAGACTTTCTGCTGCCGCAGTAAATCCGCCAGTATCAACGACAGTAAGTAGAATTTCTAAATCGTCCGATTTCGTCCGCATGCTGCCTACCATTTAATTAAGAGTCTCTTTTTAATTATTGCATTTATAACAAATATCACTTGTTAAATAACCTGTTTTTTGCAACTAAATTTTCACGCAAAATCCCTCCATCAAATCACACCAGCGCGACACGTTGATAAACACATTCGCTGCTGTGTACAGAACCTAACAAAAGAGGGTAAATGATATGCCATTAGCACTTCTCGCATTGACGCTCAGCGCCTTTGCTATCGGAACGACGGAGTTTGTGATCGTGGGGTTGCTCCCGACCATGGCTTCTGACCTAAACGTCTCACTGCCATCCGCAGGACTGCTGGTCAGTCTTTATGCACTCGGTGTTGCGATTGGCGCACCTGTCTTAACTGCACTAACGGGAAAGTGGAACCGTAAGCATGTACTCATTACCGTTATGTCATTGTTTGTGATTGGCAACTTATTGGCATGGCAAGCACCTGGTTACAACACCCTTATCGTTGCTCGCATTTTGACTGGTTTAGCCCATGGTGTCTTTTTCTCTATCGGCTCCACAATTGCGACTGGCCTAGTACCTAAAGAAAAAGCAGCCAGCGCGATTGCGATTATGTTCACGGGATTAACCGTGGCATTAGTAACGGGCGTGCCGCTTGGTACTTACATCGGCCAAACCTTTGGCTGGCAATCGACGTTTTTGATTGTAGCGCTATTGGGACTGATTGCGTTGATTGGTAGTGCGTCCTTAGTGCCAAGCAACCTCAAACAGCCGACTGCCGCTAAACTGTCATCACAACTAAAAGTGTTAACGCAACCAAGACTACTACTGGTGTATGCCATCACAGCACTCGGTTACGGTGGCACCTTTACCGCTTTCACTTTCCTTGCGCCGATTTTGCAACAGGAAACAGGATTCAGTGCCAATGCAATCAGCCTAATTATGTTGGTATACGGCGTATCAGTAGCGATTGGTAATATTTGGGGCGGCAAAATGGCCGATAAGATGGGGCCAATTAAAGCGCTGACAATTATTTTTGCGGGACTCGCCACCGTATTAGTTGTGTTTAACTTTACGGCCGTTAACCCTATCACCGCAGTAGCGACCATTTTAGTTTGGGGGGCCTTTGCATTCGGTAATGTTCCTGGCTTGCAAGTGTATGTGGTTAAACTGGCTGAAAAATACACTCCTGATGCGGTAGACGTCGCTTCTGGTCTAAACATTGCGGCGTTTAACGTGGGTATTGCGCTTGGCTCTTGGGGCGGCGGTATGATTGTGTCTGAAATGGGCTTAATGCATACCCCTTGGATTGGAGCAGTGATCGTGATCGTTGCGCTCGCTCTTACTCGAATGAGTGGACGTCTTGATAAACGTACAGCAGTTCATTTGTCGGAAGCAAACGTAGTTGTGAAGTAAGTATCACGATAATGGTTACAGGCTGGTCAAGGCTCGACATTGACCAGCTAATTCTTACTTATAATCAACTTAGGTGGCTCACAATGAAAACGGTTTTTATCACTGGCGCCAATCGAGGCTTAGGCCTAGAGCTTGTTAAACAATACGCTCAGCGTGGATGGCGTGTAATTGCATGCTGCCGTGACATCAACACAGCTCAGGCTTTGCTTAATAACATTCTTGCTGGCGAAGATAAAACCATCATTGGGATGACTTCAATACTCGCTAGCATCGATGACAACCGCTCTGGTGGTCGATACAGTTATCGCGCATCAAAAGCCGCCCTCAACCAAATAATTGAATCTTTGGCTTGTGAACTATCCGAAGTGGGTGTGAAGACGATGGCAATTCATCCAGGTTGGGTACAAACCGATATGGGCGGAAAGGATGGCAAGGTAACAGTAGAAGAGAGTGTTAAAGGCATGCTTAATGTTATCGACAATTTAAAACTTAAGCATTCAGGCTCATTTTTTGTCTACGATGGAACTCAATTGCCGTGGTAAGCCCTCTAGTTACATCACATGCAAGCTCTAGGGTCATGATATGCTTTTATTTATAGTTTTAACCCTTTCTATTATCGGTATGATCTGTTGTTATTTACACAAAGTCTCCCGTGATATTTCCTGTTTATGTCTATCCATAACTTAAAAGATGAGTCTTAAAAGCCCTGGGAAGGCGATAAGCCCGACCACCGTAGACTTACTCAACTTATAGAGATTTGGTTTACACGCTACGGCGTCACACTGGCTAATGGTGCCGTGGTGTACAGCAAACACAATGGCGCATTGGTGTCTGACCCTTTTATGCCTTGGTCATATTCTCCGACCTGGCAAACGCGCAGCACGCTTCATTAAACGCCAATTGTTTAGAGCCAACAAACTCGCACATTGAGTCACTTTTGTTCATAGCCAATACTCATTTGCATACCGTAGACATGGAAATGAAAACCACCCAAGTTGAAGCCGATGGCTAACCGAGTCTTTCCATCGCTTCGCGGGTTGCCATCTCTAGCAGCGCAACCATGTTAATCATTGGCGTTTCTTTGGGTTTGGCTTTACGTTTGATTGGCAGACGACCATCCGAAACCCAGTCAATGATGGTGCGCTTGGGCATCCCCGAGAACTGGGAGTATTGGTCATAGGTCATGAAAGGCGTATTTAGGACTACTTGATATGAAAGCATAGTGGTATCCTTGTAAGTGATTGAATGTTAATAAACGATCTAGCGAGTTGCAGCTCATGACTAGTTCGTATGCGAGAGATTATTGATCGTATATGCGAGAAAAACAAGCTCAGCTATCCGCTTTTGAATATCAAGGTGGAAAGCATGTCACAGAAAGATTGTGTAAAGCACTGGATGCAAAGAACTTAAGTGAGCTTTCGAACATCCTAAATATACCTACTTCGACAATGTCTACATGGCATAAGCGCGAGCTATGCCCTTTTGAGGTTGTGCTTAGGGCACATATGTATACAGGCGTGTCGGTACGTTGGTTGACGCTTGGTGAAGGTGAACCCTTCCCGAATCGGACGGAGCGAACTGAATCTAACCTCCTTTTCGAAATCGATTCGCACAAAATTCTCAATGGCGAGCTAAATTCTCATAAGATTCTCATTATCGACAAATCCATGTTAGATGACGCATCAGTCACTAACATTATGGCCATTCGCGATGGCGAAAAGACTTACATCATTGATAAAGACACACATCAAGCTGTAAGCGGGACCTATCTAGTCGATATGGACGGCCTCCTCTCCCTAAACGAAATCCAACGATTACCGGGCAACAAGTTAGCGATCAGCTTTAATGGCTCGACGCTAACTGTGGAAGAGGATGAAGTTAAGGTTGTGGGTAGGGTTGTGTTGGTTATGGAGAAGGTGTGATGGCCGATAAAAATGATTTACGTAAATGGGTATGTGAAGCAATTGAACATCATGGTGGTGAAGCAAGACTCATCGAGGTAGCAAGGCACATTTGGTACAACCATGAAGAAGAACTTCGTAGGTCTGGCGACTTGTTTTACACCTGGCAATATTACATGCGTTGGGCTGCTACTCAGCTACGAAAGGCTAAAATTTTGAAATCCATCGATGACTCGCCTAGTGGAGTTTGGATTCTTAGCAGCACAGAAAATCATTGAAGGTTACGCTAGGATTTGATTGCTTATTTTCAGTTCAAATAAGGAACTACCTCTCCTGGTATCGGGATGAAATCAATGATAAAATCCCCTGTAAAAATAGTCATGTAGATATATTTGAATTTACATACTTCACCTAATTTCGAGCTTGACCAAAATGAACCAAACGATACGCGACGAAACAATTATCAATAAAATCAAGGCTTACTCATTAGCCGATGATTCTTACTGGTCTTTCAAGGGTCGTTCTAACCGACAGCATTGTCACGCTCTGATCCAATATCCAGCGATGATGGTTCCTCAAATGCAAGGGGAGCTAATCGACACTATACGTAGTGAAGACAAAAACATTCAAACTGTGTTCGACCCGTTTGTAGGTTCAGGCACTACCCTAGGCGAAGCAATGATCAGAGGCTTGGACTTTGTTGGACATGACATAAACCCTCTTGCAATCCTAGCATGTGAGGTAAAAAGTGGAC
Source organism: Vibrio sp. M260112 (assembly GCF_036533775.1). Taxonomy (NCBI): domain Bacteria; kingdom Pseudomonadati; phylum Pseudomonadota; class Gammaproteobacteria; order Vibrionales; family Vibrionaceae; genus Vibrio; species Vibrio sp. M260112. The sequence continues at coordinate 15,007 of NZ_JATABH010000055.1, forward strand.
CTCTATACATTGAGAAATTGAAAGACAAGGTTACGACTCTGATTTCCACGATAGAAACCCAAAAAGCCAAATCTGTAGCAGTAGATTTTAAAGGCATCGATAAATGGTTTCTGCCTGAAGTTCAAATCGAGCTCAGTACTATCTACTTAGCAATTAAAGCCGAACCTTCAAAATGGGCTCGCAAGATTTTTTGGCTAGCGTTAAGTAATACCGTCCGCTCTACATGTAATTCCAGAAGCTCGACTTACAAGCTACACATCAAATCTGAAGAGCAAATTGAAAGAATTGGCTCACCAGAAGCAATATTCAAACGCAATGTACTTAAGAGTGTTGAAAATATTGAAGCTCAAAAAAAACTACTCAAGGACAATGGACACTTAGTACGTTCAAAAAGTGTTAGCAAAGTTTTAATTAAAAACGTAGATGCAAAATCGCGAAAAAGTTCTAAAGCTCAGTATGATTTACTGATTAGCTCCCCACCATATGGAGATAATGCTACAACGGTAACATACGGACAGTTTTCATACCTACCGCTACAGTGGATTGACCTAAAAGATATTAATGAATCTATCGATGAAAGCCTTCTTGATATGCAAAATAAAATTGATAGTTCAAGCCTGGGCGGTTCATTAAAGGAAAGTACTGAAAAACTATCTTTGCTTGGTGATCGTTCGTTGTCGCTTTTGAGCTGTGTGAATCAGATTGACAAAGTCAATCCAGACAACACTAAAAAATTAATTAGTTTCATATATGACTTAGATCTCTCATTGAGAAATGCAGTAAACGAATTGCGCGAAAATGCATATATGATATGGACTTTGGGCAACAGAAGAATTTCAAACATTGAAGTCCCATTAGATAAAATCATGAGAGAACTACTAGAAAGTCTTGAATGTAAATTTGTGTACCAATTAGAACGTGATATCCCATCTAAACGTATGGCTTCAAGAAATAAAGTTGCTTCTACGATGGGAAAAGAAACCGTTTTAATCATGCGGAGATAATATGGATATAACGTCAGATAAAGACCGAGAACAACAAGATCCATTAAAGTTAAAAATTGATGCTTATGTAATTCAACAGCTAGGTGCAGAACTAATCAGTGGCCCAGATATAGCTTTAGTTGAATTGATTAAAAACTCGCACGATGCCGATGCGAGTTTTTGCTATATAGAAGTTGATACGGAATACCAAGAAACGATTGAGCACCTAGAAATAATTAATGGTAAAGAAGTCAAAACTGAGCGTACTTACAAAGGACGTATTTCAGTACGAGATAACGGTCATGGGATGAATCGTGATCGTATTAACCGCTCATGGTTAACTGTAAGTTACTCGGAAAAAAAAGAGAAAAAAGCAAATCACCAACTGACAAAAAAATATGACCGTACTTTAGTCGGAGACAAAGGCTTAGGACGTTTAGGCTCAATGCAACTAGGTGCCCTATGTCGAATATCTACTTACGATACTCCGAATAAACCTGGCATTAGAGTTTCCTTTGATTGGGACGACTTCACTCATGGAAAAACGATAGACACTATCAAAATAGAGGAACAGCAACTGCCACCAAAGGCTGTATGTGGCACAGTTATTGAAGCTATTGGCATTCGTAACTTAGATTTTTGGAATAGCCAAGATTCGAACTATATAAAGAACAAAATAGCATCAATGGTATCTCCTCATGGCCAAATATCTGACTTCAAGACTTTTTACGTTCACAACGGTGTTAACGAAGAACTTGAAGTTGTTTCCGACAAGTTGCTCTCACAAGCTTCCAGCATTTTTGAACTCGAAATCACAAAATCAAGTGCAATTGTAAAAGGAAAAATTGATTTATTTCCTTTTAAACCTAATTCAACAGATAAAAGACGCAGTGCATTCGAAAATTATATCGAATCAGATAATGGCTATGCATTGACAGAACACTTGAAAGAAGTTCCAAAACTAAAAGATTATAGACTTAAACACTCAAGAGAAAAATTTTTCCTTACTTTTGAACACGAAATGGACTTTGATGAGCTTAGTTCTATTTTAGTTAAAGAGTTTTTTCCTGGTGCTTTTAGAGCTAAAATATTTAATTTTGTTCTAGCTGCAGAAGCCCTTGATCTTGATGAGCTATCACTTAAAGACATGAGAGAATCGATCAAAACTATTTCCGGAAATATCTCTGTGTATCGTGATGGATTTAAAATTGGTTCTGGTGATAAAGACTGGCTTGGTTTATCCAAAGAAATGACCTCTGGTGCTGGTGCTTATTCATTACGACCAACGAATGTAACTGGTTATGTAAACTTAGATTGGTATGAAAATCCAAACTTAATTGAAAAATCAGACAGGGAAAGCTTTGTAGAAAACAAACCATATAAAGCCTTTTATCTATTATGTCGCCACTTCATCGATACTATTAATAATTTTTTAAATAACACTCGCAGAGAAAGCCACAAATTCTTAGACGGAAAAATCGAAGAAGATGCAGGTAAACCAAAAGGATATTCTGCAAAACAGGCAACTGTTGAGCTTGATACAATAGTAAAAAAAAGTACGAAACTACAACCAAAAGTAAGCGCAGCGGTTCAAAATATTGAACAGTCCTTTATACAACAAAGAAATAAAATTGATACAGCCATTACCGAAAACGAACAAAGTTTATTTTCAGATCCAATATTAGTCGTTCAACAGTTGGAATCAGTGAAAGAACTAATCAACACACTATCCAAAGAAGTAAATTCTCACTTACAACAATACAAAAGATTTACCGACGAACTAGCTAGCCATGTGTTATCTACGTCCAAAGTTATTTCTGAAATTCAAAGTTACGAAGACCAAATAAAAAACTTCTATGATCACGTAGCTATTGGCTTGTCTGCGCAAACTCTCGCCCATGAAGCAAATGAGCAGATTCGCAATACGCGTCTGCACTTAAACGCAGCCAAAAAGCGTGTTGAAGAACTTGGTATTAAAGATGTCCCTCTAACAAAAGAACTAAACGGTATCCGTGGAGATACTCAAGTTTTATCAAAAGCGATATCCTCACTTAACCCTCTTGTAAAGGCACAACGACAAGTTATAGAAGAAATAAATCTATCCAATTTTGTATATGATTACTTCGAGTTAAGAGATACTTATTTTTCAAACAAGGGTATTAGTATTGAACTCAAAGATAAACAGAACTCTAAACCAATATTATTCAACCGTGGTAAATTATATCAAGTAATAGATAATATAGTTCGAAATTCTGAACACTGGCTATTAATTTTTAAGGCTCATAACTTAGAAGAAAAATCAACTATCACTATTTCTTTAGATAAAAACATGTTAACTATATGGGATAGTGGGAAAGGAATTAGACCTGCACTCGAAGATGTTCTATTTGATATGTTCGCAACAGATAAAGAGTATGGACAAGGATTAGGATTATATATCGTTCAAACTCTCCTGAAGGAAAGAGAGTGCTCTATCAAGCTATTAGAAGAAAGAAATAAATTTGGCAGAAGATATAAGTTCGAAATTAATTTGGTTGAGGCGTTAGTATAATGAGCGTAGAGCAGTTTAAACAAAGCGTCTTTGACGCAATTCAGTTGGATAACGTTATTTGGGTGGATGATAGATTTTCACCTACTAACCAAAGCATCGTTAGTGAATATCTACAGCACGTTGAAGCAACAGCAGAAAAAGCCTCACATTTAATTTCAGAGTTTGAAAGATTTTCAGCATGTGGAATTGATATCGCATTACCATTTGAAACATGGAAAGAGTTAATTCCGATAAATGACGAAACAATAAGCGATTACTATCAACATGTAGGTAGCCCCCAACCAGACTTCACTACTACTGAATTTAATGAGCTCATTAACATATTTGATGAACATTCAAAAGGTAATATTAAAAAGCTGAGTTTATCCGATTGGCAGCAACAAAAATCACATTGGCTTTCGGATAATTCTAGAAATTTATTTCTTATCGATTATAACTTTAAACATGAAAACGCCAGTACAACATATGGAAAAGTTATAATAGAAGAAATATTGAAAAATAAGAGTTTGACTGATATTTACTGCGTCCTTTTCACTAGTGAAGCCAAACATGGGAAAGAAGAAGAAGAAAAGAGAAATAAGATAATAAATGAGATAAATGCAGACTGTAATGATTACAATTTTTCGGTACTATCGAAATCAATCATCAGTGATGAAGAAGAAATATCAATCGTCTTCAAAACATCCGAGTTCGTGAAGAGAATATTTCTAAGGAAGTTAAGTGCTGAAATGGTAGATTCAATATCTAATAGCCTTGTATCTTCCATTAATGATTTAAAACGAGATCTTAACCAACACTCTATTTATGAAATAGACCGTTCAATATTTTCCAACTCTTTAAGTGAAGGGGCTTCTGAGTTCGATCTCCTACAAAGATTATTTGCAATTAAACAGCAGCAATCAATAAACGAAATTTTAGCTAAAGATCCAACTGTTACACAAAAGTTATCTAACTTCCGTTCAGTTCAATCTGTAGCGTTTAAAGGCAAAGGAAATAAGGTTTATAAAGACTATTTGCATAAATTAATATCTGTAAGTAGCAAATTTGCTAATCTAAGGATGAATGAAATATTTGATTTTTCAATCAATAGTACTCATTCTCCCCTTAGCTCTGGAGACATATTCAGCTTTGGCGATAAAGAGTATATTCTAATTGAACAGGCCTGTGATTTGTCCGTTCGTGGGGACTCAGGGAGAAGAAAGTTAAAAGAAGCGATTTTAATACCCTTTAAAGAAACAGAATTGAAAAATGAAACTCCTAAAGAAATGGAGTCTTTTGCTGAAAAAGTTCGCCTAGATAAGTTTTACATGCTGAAAATACCTAGTGCAAAGTCTAATGATTATTATTGCCTATTTGATTTTAGCCAAGCAATAACAGTCAACATAAACTGGTTAGATCTTTGTGTATTCAACGCTTGCGGCTCTTTAAAACTGTCTCATTCAAACAAGTATCCTGCTTTACTACATTTACCAGGATGGAGAATTAAATTTGATGAGATTGCCAAAAAGTTAGAGCCAACTTCTGTTCAATCGCACTATCAATCTATACATTGTAGACAACCTAGTGCACCAAAGGGCAACATTGAAGCTTTACAACAGGATTTCCTTTTCTTTACATTCTTGAACGAAAAACGTTTTAAAACTTCCATTTCAACATCGAAATTAGAAATAGCGGGCAAACGAACAAAACGTTTAAGAGAAAGCTTCATGGAACTATTGAGTAGAGCCTACTTCATTGGCTATAAAACCAGAGGAGCCTTAGGAAACGACTTCTCAATGTAATTTTAACTATTGACTGAAATGCTGAGTCTATGCATAAAGAGCCATTGAATAAGTCATAACGTTGGTTTTCGGTGGCCTTACAAAATGCTCACTTTGCAATAAAGAACTCAACTGCGCTTAACACTCAAGCGCAGTTTGCGATTTCGCTTCCAACCTCATTGCAACCAACGGGCGAACTTAAGCGATACACTTCCGACATGTTCGTTTTTCAACATTCAAACATTGCCTAGAAACTCACCAATCATTAACCTGTATAAAAATACAGTATTGGTGTGTTTTTTGTAAGCGTTCACCAGCACCGTGTTGACTAAGTGTTTAGGTAAAAACTCGTGTGTTTAAGATCGAGCACATTTGGGTACGGCTGCTGACGAACAACAGCATTGACTATGCGTGAAAGCGTATCAAGTGACGATATCTTTCGCTTTTTACA
>NZ_JATABH010000056.1:0-32301 GCF_036533775.1 Vibrio sp. M260112
AATGAACTACATACTCGATATGGCTGAGAGTTTTACGCTGCCAGAAAGGCGAGATAGGAGCTACCCAAGAGTGGTAAAAAGAAGGCCCAGTCGCTACGCGACTAGGCCTTCAAAAAGGTGTTAAATGCTTCTTAACTGACAAGCATTAATCCATAGGATGCCTTTTTATTGTCACTTTATTTGTTTTCTGCGGTTTGGCAGATACTTTCTCTGATGGTCAAACGTACTTCAGGATAAAGCATAGAGTAGAGAAGGCTCGCAAGAGCTTGGCTTTTCTCTATGTCACAGTTGCCATCCACATCAAGATACGCTTGTTGTTTTAGGGTTGTGAACAGCGCCGAAAAGACACCTTTATCGAAAAATTCTGGTGCGTTGATTCCGTGCAGGCGACCTAGGCGTTGAGCAATGTCCTGACTCTTCTGCTCAAGATCTGATTTACCTAAATCAGGGCTAGCAACTAATAAATTTAGAGCGATTGCGTAGCGTTGCAGTGTTTCAGTAATCGTGCGTCCAAGTAGCACAAGCACTTGAGTATTAGCTTGATTGATCGCGACGTTTTGTTCGCTATCGATCGTAACGAGTCCCTGATGTGCAAGCTCTTCAATGTAGGATTCCGTTAGCTCATCCAACTTTTCCTGTTCAATGCTCAGGAAAAGCTCCTGCTTGAGGAATGGGTAAACCAAGGCGACATTCTGTTTGATCTGCTTAAGCGAAAGTTTTTGATGGCGAACCAACATCTGAGCGATAAGTGATGGCAGAGCCAGCAAATGAATGATGTTATTTCGATAGTAAGTCATCAAGATCGATTGATTACGATCCAGTGACACAATCTCGCCCATGCTGTCTGATTCGATAATAAACTTATCGAGTGACTCGGCATGCTTGACCAATGCTTCTGCACTATCTTCCGGTACCGTATAGGTTGTCGAGTATGGAACGTTTTTTAAGATCGACAAGTAGCAGTCAATTTGGCTAACTAAATTGTCACGAGAGAGTGCTCGCTGACGAGAAGCCAATAATGCTGTCGCACACAGAGTTAGGGCATTGGTTGCTGCTGCGTCGTTGATATGTGTCATCATCTTAGTCGCGAGATCATTCACCACAGGGTTTAGCCACTGAGGTTTACTGCTGCCCATGGCATCGATATCTTTGGTCCACTCAGGGGCTTTTTCATTCAAGTACTGGTTGAGTGGAATTGGCTCACCAAAGTTGACATAGCCTTGGCCAAAGTTGCGTAGTTTACGGATTGTGCGTAACACTTGGCCTGCGTTTTCTTTTTCTTTGCGCTTTCCGCGTAACTCTTTTGCGTAAGTGCTCACTTCCATTACATGCTCATAACCAATATAGACTGGCACCAGTGTTACTGGGCGGTTGAGGCCACGTAGCATCGCTTGGATAGTCATCGCCAGCATACCAGTTTTTGCTTGTAGCAAACGACCGGTGCGCGAACGACCGCCTTCACTGAAATATTCTACGGAGTAACCTTTGGCGAAAAGTTCTGCCAAGTACTCGCGGAAGATGGTGGAATATAGCTTATTACCCTTAAAGCTGCGGCGAATAAAGAAAGCACCACCGCGACGGAAGATAGGCCCAGCAGGGAAGAAGTTTAGGTTAATGCCTGCTGCGATATGCGGCGGCACCATGCCTTCACGGTACAGTACGTAGGACAGCAGTAAGTAGTCCATATGGCTTCGGTGACAAGGAACATAAACAATTTCATGTCCGTCTTGAGCCAATTTTCGCACCGTAGCGGCGTTGGTAATGTTTAAACCTTGGTAGATACGGTTCCAAAGCCAGCCAAGCAGACGTTCGCCATTCTTAATTAGTGAGTATGAGAAGTCTGCGGCGATCTCATCCATAATGGCGTGCGCTTCTTTACGCGCTTTCTCAATTGAGATGTTCTTTGATTTGGCTTCGTCTTCGATGGCCTTTTCAATGGCTTTAGATTTCATCAGACGATCAAATAATGCCTGACGACTTGGCAGATTAGGGCCTGATGCAGCAAGCTTTTGACGCGAAAAGTGAATACGTGCTACGCGGGCAAGTTTGTGTGCGATTGAAGCATCCGTACCGTGCGAGTCCGCCATGTAGCGGAGTGAAACTACCGGGCTAATACGTACCAAGCAATCACGACCCGCGAACAAAACCGCTTTCGCTTTTTGTGGCCCATTGAGTGACTGGAGATAAGGTTTTTGTCGTGACTCTTTACCCGGTTTACGGCCCCAAAGAACGGTGGTCGGAATGACTTGAACATCGAGCTCTGAATCAAACTTATGCAGTTCCAGCAGATCGGAGAATAGAGTGATCGATTCGTTTGGTACATCTTGATCGTTGCCCATCACGGTTTGTCGGGCTGAGGTAAACACATAGCGGTTAAACTGTTTACCATTAATTTCTACAGGCTCAAGGGGATCAGGTAGGCCCAGCGCAATGACTTGTTTTTGCAGTGCAAGCAAGTCGACACCTGAGCGATACGGCAAAGCGTAAATAATCGGCTTGTTAATATCGATGCTATGATCTTCAATAGGGTTTGAAGGAATTGTTGTCCCTTTAACCAGTACTGACATAGGCAGCTTTAGCAAGGAACGCGATAACATTCGTCCAGAAGACATAAGGTTCTTAGCCTCAAAAATAGATGATTTGCATAAGCACATTTCCAGTTCTGTAACTATAGAAGTGGGGATGTGCCCAAGCGTGTATTTTTATAGGTGGCAAGGATAACAGAAACTGGTCGAACCTTTTACTTATTATTGATTATGAAAACATCAATTTTTTCGCCCATAGCTCGATCAAATAAATAGCAAAGAGAGAGAAGCTTGCAACCTAAAACCACTCATGGATTAAAACGACTCAAAAACGCGACACGCTATTCCTGTCAGGGTCTCAAGGCGGCGTTTAAAAATGAGCCTGCATTTCGTGAAGAAATATTACTGGCAGCCTTGATGATTCCAGTCGCTATTTTGTTAGGAGAGAACCAGTGGCAAAGGATTCTGCTGATTGCAACTGTTGTGCTGGTTTTGATCGCTGAACTGTTTAACAGTGCCATTGAGGCCGTAGTAGATAGAATCGGAACTGAGCAACATGAAATGGCGGGTTTAGCAAAAGATTTAGGCTCAGCATCAGTAATGGTGACCATGTTGTTAACGGGTTATGTATGGTTAGACATTCTGTTCTTTTAAGCAGAACGGGGTGACCATGCTAACTTACTAAAAAACAATCAATTGGCTTTTCATTTCGCCAAATACTGGATATACTCACAGTTAACTGTATAAAAAGACAGGTGACTTATGAAGCCGTTAACGCCCCGCCAACAACAAGTTTTTGACCTCATCAAGAGTAAAATTGATGACACTGGTATGCCACCGACGCGCGCTGAAATTGCACGCGAACTTGGTTTCCGTTCAGCCAATGCTGCTGAAGAACATTTAAAAGCCCTTGCGCGTAAGCAAGCGATTGAGATTATTCCAGGGGCTTCTCGTGGTATCCGTATCTTGTTAGAAGACGCGGCTAATGATGATCAGGGTCTACCACTGATTGGTCAGGTTGCTGCTGGGGAACCTATCCTTGCTCAAGAGCATGTAGAGACGCACTACCAAGTTGATCCTAGTATGTTTAAGCCGCAAGCCGATTTCTTGCTTCGTGTTAATGGTGAGAGTATGAAAGATATCGGTATCATGGATGGTGATTTACTTGCTGTTCATAAGACTCAAGATGTGCGTGATGGGCAAGTTGTTGTGGCTCGAGTGGATGATGACGTGACAGTAAAGCGCTTAGAACGCAAAGGCTCTACGGTTCTGCTTCACGCAGAGAACGAAGAGTTTGAATCGATCAAAGTGGACTTAACTTGTCAGCAATTGACCATCGAAGGTTTGGCTGTCGGCATCATCCGCAATACGGATTGGATGTAATGACTCTTCTTGAGAGTTATTCTCACTTGTTGATTTTGTAATTGATATTCATTATCATCTGAATTCTGGCTACGGAAGGAAGATGATAATGGCCGTCAATCACGCATCAACGAAACATCGCTATCAGATCCCGACAAATTTACTGCAACCATTATGGCTTCGTAGCCGAGAAAGCTTGGTTGACAATGGATTGGTCTATGATCCTATCGCTGCGCGTGCGTGCCAGCGTTGTCATCTTGCCCCCGACTGTTTTTCTGGTGATATTGACCAAAAACAGCTGCTTCATGTCACGCTAACTCAATTGTGCGATCAGCAAGTCTCGGATTTTATAAGACGTAATCCAGATGGTTGGATTGTGAATGTGGGTGCCGGTCTCGATACTCGTTTTTACCGCGTCGATAATGGTCGGTGCCACTGGCTAGAATTAGATGTGACTGAAAATCTACTTTGGCGTCAGAAACTGTTTCATGCTAGTGAACGTTACCACCACATTTGCGGCAGCGTTGATGAGCTGAGTTGGCTGGAACAGTTACCTATTCCAGAAAAAACACCAGTCCTGATTGTTTGTGAACATGCTTTGCTTGATTGTAATGCGCAGCAAATCGCGAAGTTTGTTCAAGCTCTAGGTTGTCACTTCGACTCTGCCCGTGCCTGTATGGTGCTAGCGGGAGATCTCACTCAGTCCAAACTAGGCCAAAAGCTAGGGGCTGTTCATTATGCTCATGGGTATAGTGATCCTGGCGAGGCATTACTTGGTTACTTGCCATGGGCTCGCTGGGCAAAAACCTATTCACCACTCGAAAGAGATTGCGGACGCTGGAAACTGTGGCACCGCTGGATCACCAAACTCAGTTTTATAAAGCAGAGATTAACACCGGTAGTGGTTCAGCTTCGCTGGTGATCTCGTTACACTTGTCACTCTGATGTTTATTGAGTGACAACGTGCAAATACTCCAGATCCTATCTAATCGCGCTATCCATAAACAAGTATTGCTGCTTGCTATTCCTATGGTGCTTTCCAATATCACCGTCCCTTTATTGGGATTGGTTGATGCTGCTGTTATCGGCCACTTAGAACATGCTTGGTATTTGGGAGGTGTTGCGTTAGGCAGCACGATGATCAGTGTGACTTTTTGGCTACTCGGTTTTCTGAGAATGTCGACGACGGGGCTCACTGCTCAAGCCTATGGAGCGAAAAGTGCTCACCAATTGGGCTTGGTTTTCAGTCAAGGCATGAGTATGGCCTTGATGTTTGCTTCGCTATTTCTGTTATTTCATCAATTTGTCGCTGAGTGGATATTTAGTTTTAGTGATGCCAGCGAGCAGGTTAAGCAATATGGTGCTCAGTACTTTGCTGTTCGCGCCTGGAGTGCCCCAGCTGCGCTGGTCAACTTTGTGATATTAGGCTGGCTGCTAGGAACCCAAAATGCCAAAGCACCTATGTGGATGGTGATCATTGCTAATGTGGTGAATATCGTGCTCGACGTGCTGTTTGTGATCGGTTTGGGCTGGAAAGTTGAGGGTGCGGCGCTGGCCTCCGTCATTGCCGATTACACAGGGATGATTTTTGGTCTCTATTGTGTGTGGCGTAAGTGGCGAGTTGAACGTTTACCGCCTGTGTGGGTACTGCTCAAAGACACCACTCAAGGTTTAGCGCGTTTTGTTAAACTCAATCGCGATATCTTCCTTCGCTCATTATGCCTGCAAGCTGCATTTACTTTTATGACCTTTCAAGGGGCAAGCTTTGGTGATGAAATTGTCGCGGCTAATGCGGTTTTGATGAGTTTCCTAATGACAATTTCGTATGGTATGGATGGCTTCGCTTATGCGATGGAGGCGATGGTCGGCAAAGCGATTGGGGCAAAAGACAAACAGCAGTTGAGCCATTCTTTACTCGGAACCTTCTTTTGGAGTTTTGTGATCTGCTTTTTGCTGACAGTGGTGTTTGCTATCGCCGGATCGAGCTTGATCGGAATGATCACAGATATCCCTCAGGTACAGACTATTGCTCTTGAATACTTACCTTGGTTAATCGCGATGCCAATGGTTTCTATGTGGTGTTTCTTACTCGATGGTGTTTTTATCGGTGCAACCAAAGGGGCGGAGATGCGCAATAGCATGTTTGTTTCGACCTGTACTTTCTTTGTGGTGTTCTATCTGCTGGCTTATCTAGAGAATCATGCACTATGGTTGGCTATGTTGAGTTTCATGGCCGTAAGGGGAATGTCGCTTGCACTGATATTAGTTAATCAGTGGCGACAAAACAGATTTCTCGCTTAATTATTCTTTTAATCTATCGCCGAGCTTAGTGCTCGGCTTTTTGTAATTACTCACTATTATTACTTACATGTAAAAATCATTTTCAAAATGACTGGATTATCATGGTCGTTGAAATGCCTAAAATAACTTCCAACAAAACGACGCAGCATTGAGACGCAAGCTCAACTACGCTTATTGCGTCATAACAAATCCCTACTTTGAAGGAAACCCCATGGCACTTGAACTGAAACCGGGTCAAACTCATATCAAATCGAAAGCGATGGTTGCATGGGCAGCTGGCGCACCACTAAAAATGGAAGAAGTTGATGTTCAACTTCCCAAAGCGGGTGAAGTACTTGTTCGTATTGTGGCGACTGGTGTATGTCACACAGACGCTTTTACTTTGTCTGGTGACGATCCAGAAGGCATCTTCCCTGCAATCCTCGGCCATGAAGGTGGTGGTATTGTTGAAATGGTGGGCGAAGGTGTAACCAGCGTTGAAGTGGGTGATCATGTTATTCCACTATACACAGCTGAATGTGGTGAATGTAAGTTCTGTAAATCAGGTAAAACTAACCTATGTCAGGCTGTTCGTGAAACTCAAGGAAAGGGTTTAATGCCAGACGGTACAAGTCGTTTCTCCATTAATGGTGAAACAATTTTCCACTACATGGGTTGCTCTACTTTTTCTGAGTACACCGTACTGCCAGAAATTTCACTGGCTAAAGTCAACAAAGAAGCACCACTTGAAGAAGTGTGTCTTCTGGGATGTGGCGTAACAACGGGTATGGGTGCTGTCTTAAACACGGCTAAGGTTAAGCAGGGCGATACGGTGGCTATCTTTGGGCTTGGTGGTATTGGTTTATCGGCGGTCATTGGTGCTCGTATGGCTGGCGCAAGCCGCATCATTGGCATTGATATCAATGAAAGTAAGTTCGAACTAGCAAAACAATTGGGTGCGACCGATTGTATTAACCCGCAAAAGTTTGATACGCCAATTCAAGAAGTTATCGTTGAAATGACGGATGGCGGTGTCGACTACTCATTTGAGTGTATTGGTAACGTCAACGTTATGCGTCAAGCACTAGAGTGCTGTCACAAAGGCTGGGGTGAATCGGTGATTATTGGTGTCGCTGGTGCTGGACAAGAAATCTCTACTCGTCCATTCCAGTTGGTTACTGGTCGAGTATGGCGTGGTTCAGCATTTGGTGGTGTGAAAGGTCGTTCAGAGCTACCTGAAATTGTTGAACGCTACATGGTTGGTGAGTTCGGTCTGCAAGAATTCATTACTCATACGATGGGTTTGCAAGACGTGAATGAAGCATTTGAACTGATGCACAGAGGTGAGTCTATTCGTACTGTACTTCACATGGATAGATAACGTTTCACGCTTAAGTTTTAACGCCCTGAAACAGGGGCGTTAACTTTCTAATTTATCAAAATCGCTTTTCCCCATGAGGTTGTTATGACCATTGAGAATATTAGCCAAGCCAAAGTATTCGGTGGTTGGCACAAACAATACACACATCAGTCTGTCCGACTGAATTGCGCAATGCGTTTTGCGATTTTTTTACCGCCGAAAGCGTCGAAGAGTAGCCCCGTCCCCGTGCTCTATTGGCTTTCTGGATTGACGTGTACAGATGAAAACTTCATGCAAAAAGCGGGAGCATTTCGTCGTGCAGCAGAGTTAGGCATAGCGATTGTTGCGCCAGATACCAGTCCACGCGGTGACGATGTTGCTGATGATGATGGGTATGATCTTGGGAAAGGCGCGGGCTTCTATCTCAATGCTACGCAAGAGCCTTGGTCTCGCCACTATCAGATGTACGATTATGTGGTTGATGAGCTGCCTGCATTGATTGAAGCAAATTTTCCCGTATCTAAAGAGCGTTCTATTTTTGGTCATAGCATGGGGGGACACGGTGCGTTGACTATTGGTTTGAAGAACAGTGAGAAATATCGCTCGATTTCAGCGTTTAGCCCGATCAGTAATCCGATGCAATCACCGTGGGGGCAGAACGCGTTTACTGCTTATCTTGGTAATGATTTCGAAACATGGAGACAGTACGATGCGAGTGAATTGCTCAAAAAGGCGAAGTCTCAGCTGCCGATTCTGGTTGATCAGGGCGATGCAGATAGTTTTTTAGTCGAACAGCTTAAACCAGAAGTGCTGGTTGCTGCGGCACAAGAGCATGGTTCAGATGTCGAGGTTCGCCTTCAACCGGGTTATGACCATAGTTACTACTTCATATCCAGCTTTATTGATGAGCACATTGATTTCCATGCCTCTTACCTAATTCAGAAGCATAGCTAAATATTTAAGCCTGCATACAATGCAGGCTTAATTCGTTTCGGTGCTTAGAACAATCGGTTTAAACCATTGAGAGCGGCAACTCGGTACGCTTCCGCCATGGTTGGATAGTTAAAGGTGGTGTTAACGAAGTACTCAATCGTATTCGCTTCGCCTTTCTGTTCCATGATGGCTTGACCGATGTGAATGATTTCAGCGGCACGCTCACCAAAACAGTGAATACCCAAGATCTCTTTGGTTTCGCGATGGAATAGAATCTTTAAGCTACCAATATCTTTCCCTGCAATTTGCGCACGAGCCAAATGTTTGAATGATGAACGTCCAACCTCATACGGAACCTTGGCCGCCGTCAGCTCTTGTTCAGTTTTACCTACCGAACTGATCTCTGGAATGGTGTAGATGCCGGTTGGGATATCATCAATCAAATGGCCTTCTGCTTGGCCTTTCGTTATTGCTTGAGCAACAAAACGGCCTTGGTCGTAGGCGGCACTGGCTAGGCTAGGGTAACCAATCACGTCACCAACAGCATAGATGCGTTCCACTTCAGTCTGATAGTTTCCATCAACCTTAAGTTGACCACGAGAGTCTGCCTCTAGACCAACTGCTGAAAGATTGAGTTTATCCGTGTTACCTGTACGACCATTCGCGTAAAGGATACAGTCAGCTCGCATCTTCTTACCTGATTCCAAGTGAACGATGACACCATCTTCGGTTCCTTCGATTTTTTCAAAGGTCTCATCGTTACGTATCACGACACCACTGTTCCAGAAGTGATAAGAGAGCGCATCAGACACTTCATTATCAAGGAAAGAAAGTAGGCGATCTCGGGTGTTAATTAGGTCAGTTTTAACCCCTAATCCACGGAAAATCGATGCGTACTCACAACCGATCACACCAGCACCATAGATAATGATATGGCGAGGGTCATGCTTTAGGTTAAGGATTGAGTCACTGTCGTAAATGCGTTCATGCATGAAATCGACATTGTCTGGTTGATATGGACGAGAGCCCGTCGCAATAACAAATCGATCTGCACTGTAGGTTTCTTCAGTACCGTCACTTTGCATTACCGCTATCGTGTACTTATCGATGAAACGAGCGCTGCCGAAAATCAACCTACACTGATTGCGGTCGTAAAAGCCTTGACGTAAACGCGTCTGTTTATCGATAACGGATTTTGCATGACCAAGGATATTGGAAAACGTTGAGTGTAAGCTGGTGTTATTGTGGCAGAACAGAGGGTTGTTGTTGAATTCTATGATACGGCTAACTGCATGACGCAGCGCCTTAGAAGGGATGGTTCCCCAGTGAGTACAACCACCACCTACACTACTTTCCTTTTCTACAATGGCTACATTTAATCCCGCTTTGGTTAATCCCATCGCTGCCCCTTCACCACCGGGACCACTACCAATAACGATTACATCAAAGTGGTTACTCTCCGCCATAGCTTTTTCCTTGTTATATAGTCTTAACATTGCTGTAGCGAGATTTTAACTGATTCCTCAAAGGCGTAAAAGAAAAGCGCACTAGAGAGTCGGTGAGATCACGTAGAATCAAGTAAATAGATTAAAGGGTATGTCGTATGTCTCTAATTCAGGGCGAAAAGATTGAAAATTTGGCCTAACTCGGTTTAATTGCCACTCGGTTGTCAAAGCGAGAGATTATGGGTTATCTCCTTAAGCCAATCGTTGTATATTAAAGGCTACCGTTGAAAGAAAAATAGAAAAACAAATATGAAATCCATGGGAATCCGTGCACAGCAAAAAGAAAAAACGCGTCGTTCATTAATTGATGCAGCGTTTAGTCAATTGAGTGCTGATCGTAGCTTCTCCAACTTAAGTTTAAGAGAAGTCGCACGCGAAGCGGGAATCGCGCCAACATCATTCTACCGCCACTTTAAGGATATGGATGAGTTAGGTTTAACCATGGTCGATGAGGGAGGTTTGTTGCTGCGTCAACTTATGCGCCAAGCACGCCAACGCATTGTCAAAGAGGGCAGTGTGATTCGAACTTCGGTTGAAACCTTCATGGAGTTTATCGAAAGTAGCCCAAACGTTTTTCGTCTATTGTTACGTGAGCGATCGGGTACTTCTTTTGAATTTCGTACCGCTGTCGCTCGTGAGATGCAACATTTTGTCGCAGAGATGACAGAGTATTTGATTAGTACCGGGATGACTCGGGACGAAGCTTTTACCCAAGCAGAAGCATCCGTTACCTTGGTCTTCAGCTCAGGTGCAGAAGCTTTAGATTTAGAAAGGCATGAGCGAGATGAACTCGCGGAGCGTCTTATAATGCAATTGCGAATGATAGCCAAAGGGGCTTTCTGGTATCGCAAAGAACGTGAACGTAACCGATTAAAAGGTGGGATAGATTAATGTCGAATGAAACAAACCAAGTTAATCGTGGTTCTGAGAAGAAAACACTCGTATTGGCGCTCGTCGCGGGTATGTGTGGTGATGCCATGTTGTCATGGCTAACTATGAGTGAAGTCTCTTTCTCAATTTTTCCACTGATTGCACTTGTACTATCAGTACAAGCGCTCTACCAAGAGTACCTACGTAACCCTGTCTCTGAAGATATCCCGCTGGTGGGTCTAGCGTGTTTCTTTGTCGGAGCATTTGGCCATTCCGCGTTTGTCAAAGCGCAATACCCAGATGCCGGCTCAAATATGTTGGCAATCTTCATCACCTTAGGTTTGCTACTATGGGTTGCAAAGAAACTGGGTTTTCTAAACGCAGTCACTAAAGCAGAATCTTAATCTGCCATACTCTAGAGACAAAAAAACGAGCCACTTAGGCTAATGCCGATCAGTTAAGAGATAAATGATCGGTTGAACGATCCTGCAGATAGCTTATAAAGGCTCTAAGTTTCTATAACTTTGAGCCTTTTATTTTCAGCCCTAAACCACCTACTTCAGTAGGTGGTTATCATTCAGTGAGGCTTTGCCTGTAGTTCTACCCATGTTAAATGCTCCCTTGATTTTTAGCGAAGTCAAAGAGGACAAATAACATGAGTAGATACAATCAAGCTTCCCGACCACGTGTACTTAGTCGTAAAGGTTCCACCCAAGCTATCAATATCCAAGTTGATGGGCGTATTGAAAGGCAAAATAGCCTTAAAGCTCTTCAGTAAGTTTCCATATTTGAGGAAAAATAAGCTTTGGGGTAATCACTTTTGGCAAAGGGGCTATTTTGTCGATAGTGTAGGAATTAATGAAGAAATCATTCGACGTTATGTAAGACATCAGGAGAAGAAAGAGCGCGTGGAACAGCAACAATTAGCGCTGGACTAAACAAAGGCCCCCTTTTAGGGGGCTCACACAAAGCCACCTTCTTTAGAAGGTGGTAATTTACTACAAAGTTAAAGGTAAGATGTTTGCCATATTGGCGGAAAGGGAAGGAAGGGAGTATGTGACAGTCAAAGTGGTGCCTGAAGATGGTGAGGTGTTGACGAGCCAGTTCAGTGACATCACACCTGGTTACCATACCAACAAACGTCATTGGGTTACGGTTTATTATCCGGGAGATGTGGAAGACGGTATGATTGAAGACTTGTGTGAGCGTTCTTATCAGCTCGTCGTGAAAAAGTTGCCTAAGTTGCAACAGCTTTCACTCGGTAGCTAGCGATTGTCTAAGTACAATCAGTGAACGTATAGATCAAACAAGCGCCATATTGCTTCAAAACTCAGCAATCAAAATAAAATGTGATATTTTTATTTGACTCTCATCGCTCAATCCGTAAAGTATGCAGCGAACGCCGCGGTGGGTAACCTAAAGCGTTGAAAAAAAAGGCGCGTTGGCAGAGTGGCTATGCAGCGGATTGCAAATCCGTGGACCTCGGTTCGACTCCGGGACGCGCCTCCATTTCAGATATTGACCAGCTAAGAGCTGGTTTTTTGTATCCATCTAAAACAACCACTTCTCTTGTTCCTTAAGGCTTAACGTTTGCCTAAGCTGCGCTCCGATTCTTGGCAGCACCGCACGTGTCTAACATTCAAAACCATCTTACCGTTGCGAGAAAAAAGAACTCACGGCACTATAAGCCTAAGCGAGTATTTGTTTGGTTAAGGAGGAACCTTGAACACTGGACTCACAATCAGCTTGGTGCAAACCCCAGTCACAAAATGTAACTTGCCAGCCAATCTTTCACGGCATCTGGAGATGATCGCAATCTCTGCACAAAAGGGCGCCGATTTAGTTGTCTTTCCAGAGTTGTCGCTGACCGGTTATGAGCTCGAAATGGCTGAAGAGCTTGCAATGACGACTCAATCTGACGTGTTCACTCGTTTGTCAGATTCTGCCGTTGAGCATAACGCCGCGGTTATTGCTGGCTTTCCTTTAAAAACATCTGCGACGCTAAAACCCACGATCGCTGCGGTGATCTGTCGTCCTAACGGAAAGGTGGAATTCTATTCGAAACAATATTTGCACCAAGGTGAGGAAATATATTGCTCAGCCGGAAACAAGGATTATCTACTCGAAATCGCTGGTCACAGGATTGCACTAGCAATATGTGCAGATTTTTCAGCACCAGAGCACTCACAAGCCGCGCATCAGCTGAACGCAACCCTTTATTTGGTTAGCGCACTTATTTCTCAGCAAGGCTTTGAAGCCGATGCAAATCTTCTCGCTGACATCGCGACTAAATGCCGTTTCCCAGTACTGCTAAGTAATCACATATCGACAACGGGTGGCTGGAAAGCATGTGGTAAAAATTCGCTATGGAACGCCAAAGGTGAGCAGGTGTTTTGTTCAGAATCGGCACAGAGCGGCATGGTCCTTTGCACTTTTAAAGGCAGCGATATTGACGCTCGTTACGTGCCGATAGATATCAACTAAGCGGAACACGGGCTCACTTTAGTCGCCATTTCACTCTGCCGCATTGGCATCAGGTCGATAATGTGTTTGACGAGTTCCCAGTCCGTTTTTTTGTCCCAGCGACGTTTCTCTCCACCGTCTTTGCCGAGCAATATTATGGTATGTGAATCAGGCTTAACCTTGTAAGCGTCAAATAACGCTGGCAGGTCAAACTCCTTTTTCATCCATGCTGGAGAGGTAAAACCATCCGCGGTAACGACAAGCGTGATTAAGTCTCGCTCTTCTAGCTCACATTCGTTGATTAAGCTTTCCAGAACAAATTGTTTGACGTGAGAGTCGTTAGTCGGAGCAAAATAGATCAGACTACGGTGAGGCATTGGGTGGCTATAAGCAGGATAGCCCCAAGCCATAGGACCGAACAGCAGGGCAGCGAGTAGAAGGAAAATACGCATCAGTTCTCATCTCCCGTTAATACCTAACAACAATCGACATTGATAGATGTTTTACGTAACTTGGCGATGTTAAGCTCACACCTAAGTAACATTATAGGAAACAAAATTTATGCATTCACTGATCACTGAGCGACTAAGGTTGAGAATGGTTGAACAAAGCGATGCTCATTTTATAGAGCAGTTGTACAACACACCTGATTTCCTTCAATTTATTGGTGATAAGCAGATACGCTCGCAAGCAGATGCAGTGAAGTATATCGAAGAGCAGATTCTAGTCATGCATCAACAGCATGGTGTTTGTCTTTTGCTGGTAGAGCGACTCGATAGCCAAGAGAAGCTTGGCGTATGCGGTTTAATCAAAAGGCCTGAATTGAGTGCATATGACATTGGCTATGGTTTCTTGCCTTCAACGTATGGGCAAGGATTTGGCTATGAAGCAGGTCAGGCAGTGATTAATTACGCCAAACAGAGGTCAAACATAGATGAGCTGGTGGCGATCACGACGAGCGACAACGTTGGAAGCCGAGCTTTATTAACTAAACTAGGCTTTACCTATGTCAAAGTTCAAGAGCCAATAAGTGATACGGTAGATTTACTTTTGTATCAAATGAACCTGACCAGAGCATAAACATGGCCATATCGAGCATTTTGCAGGGCGAGTTATTTACCGAGTTCAAAACAGTTTGTGCCATGATCGCCATTTACTGTCGTGATCATCACAAGACAAACGGGGTACTCTGTGTCGAGTGTCAGGCACTGCGTGATTACGCCGAAACTAAGTTAGATCGTTGCCCGTATGGTGAGGCGAAACCTACTTGTAATCGATGTCCGATTCATTGCTACAAACCTGAACCGAAGCAACAGATGAAACTTGTGATGCGATATGCAGGGCCAAGAATGTTGTTGCCTCATCCATTGCTATCAATTCGTCACCTACTTCACGAACGCAAAGCGGTACCTGACAAGCCTGAGCCTAATGCTTCCAATCGATTTCAGAGACTCAATAGATAAAGAAAAGGACACAACTCGTGTCCTTTTTGCGGTGGTTATTCGCCAGCGACTGCTTGACGTTTTGTGCGGATACTGGCAATCAACATATACAAACACGTTGCCAATAGAGCCGCGAATAAGTAGCCCATTAAGCCTTGTGTACCAGCCATAAACCAGTCAGCGGCAACAGGGCCTGCAACAGAGCCAATGCTATAGCTAAAGAGCATAACTTGAGTTGCAGACACTATGTAGTTAGCGTCTAACTTGTCGCATCCTAAGTTGATTGCGACAGGGTAGAGTGCGAATGTAGCCATCCCTAATAAAAACAAGCCAGCGCCTAAAGCTTGCAGGCCATCAACCATGGTTGTGAATGTAATTGCTGCCACACCTAACATGCAAAACAGCGCCATCAACAACGTGCGACCTAAGAATTTAGATAGCCATGGCACGATAGGTTGAACTGCCATTCCGCCAAGGATAATGATCGCCATCAGGCCACCAATATCACTATTTTGAATACCGCGAGTCTGCAACTCGATAGGCATAAGACCATAGATGGCACCGAGGGTCAGTCCGGATACCGCGCAACCAATCATCGCAGCGTGATTGAGTTTTCCAATCTGTTTTAGAGATAACGGAGTACTGTGCGCGCTTTCTGGCTGGTCACTTTCACCGAATAGCAATACCACTACGGCGACAATGAGCAATGTCACTATAGTGATAAAAGGGACACCGCCGGAAATGCCAATGGCGCCAATGCCAAGTTGTCCTAGCGCACTACCGCCATACAATGATGCCATGTACAAACCAAGACGTTTAGTTCGGGCTTTTTCATCACCATGTAGCAGCCACGACTCGACGATGACAAATACGCCCGCAACGGCCATACCAGCGACAAAACGGGCGATGATCCACGCGGTGGCGTTGGGTAACAAAGGCAGCATCATGATGGTGATGATAAATGCCACTAAGCACCAAACGAACGCTGAGCGATGACCGACTTTCTTGACTAAAGGTTCAACACCAATAGCGCCGATCAGTAGGCCAGCGTAGAACACGCTTGCCAACCAACTTGCTAGAGAACCTTTGAGTCCATATTCAGGCAACATTAAAGGAATTAGGCTCATTAAATAGCCTGAAGCGACTGCATATAGAGCAAGCGCAATGACAGGCACTGAAATGCGAGCTTTAGGAGCAGGGGCTAGGGTATTTTCCAATGTCGTGGCCTCAAAGTACTGATTAAATATGAACAGGATTTGGCGCGACTATCGGACTAAAGTTGGTGAAGGTAAAGCGAAAGGTTTTAATCTTAACGATAAAAAACCATTATCAATAATGGGGCTGAATAATTGCAAAGAAAAGCGGCCAAAATATGCATTTTTAACCGCTGTAATTGAGGATTTTGATGGTTGGTTATTTTAAAATGGCTTGGCTAAGCCATTGATTAAACTGACTCTTGGGTAAGGCGCCATTCACCATGTCGACTCTTTTGCCGTTTTTAAATACCATTACGGTTGGAATGCTTCTAATTTGATACATTGCTGCGAGGTTTGGCTGGCTTTCAGTATCGACTTTTACAAATCGAACATTATTTGCTCGCTCACTGGCTTCGTCTGCAAATACGGGAGCAAATCCGACACATGGGTTACACCATGGTGCCCAAAAATCGACCACCACGGGTACGTCACTGTTTAAAATTGCAGTGAAGTTTAAATCGGTTCCTTCAATAGGTGCCCCATCGAGTAGGGGTGTTTGGCATTTCCCACAAACTGGAGATTCGGCAATACGTTCGGTTGGCACCCGATTGATACCTGAGCAAGATGGGCATCGTGTATTAAAGGTAGACATAGTTTTTCTCTCGTTATTTTTTCTATAAGATGACAGTCAATGTCATCGATAGTTATACTCTGAAACAATCGAGTGATACAAATAACAAATTCAAAGGCTCTTAATGAAAAATTTCTATGCAGAAATTACTGGTTGGGGGAAATGCCTACCACCAGCTACGCTCTCTAATGCGGATTTAAGCACTTTTCTTGATACATCAGATGAATGGATTAGAACCAGAACTGGTATTGAAAACCGCCGTATCAGTCACGTCAACACCTCTGACATGGCCACCGTTGCCGCAAAGCATGCGTTGGCTTGCGCGGGTAAAAGTGCTGATGAGATTGACCTCATCATTATTGCCACCTGTTCACCAGACTCACTCATTCCGAATATTGCCTCTAAAGTCGCTCAGAATCTTGGCATTAAAGCCGCGACTGCGTTTGATCTTAATGCTGCGTGTACGGGATTTGTCTATGGTTTAGAAACAGCAACACGTCTGATGCAGGCGGGTAATTATCAAAATGCGATAGTGGTTGGTGCTGAACGTTTGTCATTCTTTATTGACTGGACAATGCGTGATACTGCCGTGCTGTTTGGTGATGGCGCGGGCGCAGTTGTGTTAACTCGTACAGAAGAGCAAGTGGGCTTACAGCAGGCACAACTAGGCTGTGACTCTGCTGGACGTGACATTCTTTCTGTTCCTAAATTTGGCACATCAATGGATCGTTTTGCTGCCGACAATGGCTATTGGGATTTCAACTTTGTAGGTAAAGAGATCTTTAAACGAGCTGTAAAAGGTATGGGTGCCGCAGCGCAAAACGTATTGGCGCGTAGTGGTTTATCCACTGACGACATTGATGTGGTCATCCCGCATCAGGCAAACATTCGCATTATCCAAACCTTATGTGATCTCTCTGCAATCAGCCAAGATAAAGCGTTCGTTAATATTCACAACTATGGCAATACGTCAGCGGCGACGGTACCAATCGCGTTATGTGAATCCCTAGAACAAGGCTTCGTTAAGCCAGGAGATAACCTACTATTGGCTGCATTCGGTGCTGGCCTCACTTGGGGTGCTTGCCATATTCGGTGGGGTGAGCGGGTAACCCCTGTAGGAGAAAGTAACGCGGCACTACCTGAATGTAATCAGAGCGCACTTGAGCTGCTGAGCAATGCTATCGAGCATTGTAAAAAGCGCGCTTAACTCCCTTATATATCAGCAAAAGTCGCACTAAAGGTGCGACTTTCACTAGCATTAATATTATTATATTGGCCTAACGATAAGAACAACGCTGGGCTTGTATGAAATTCCTCCACACCTCTGATTGGCATCTTGGCCGCCAGTTTCACAACGTCTCACTTTTAGACGATCAAAAAGTCGTACTTCAGCAAATTATTGAGTATATCGAGACTCATTCTGTTGATGCCTTGGTCATCGCGGGAGATATTTACGATCGTTCCGTACCACCGACAGCAGCCATAGAAGTGCTCAATCAATTTGTGACAAAAGTGTGTGGAGAATTACAGCTTCCTATCATTATGATCTCGGGAAACCATGATGGCGCAGAGCGACTAGGATTTGGCGCTGAACAGATGAAAAGCTCGGGTTTACACATTCTGTCGAGCTTTAAGGATATGTTGCAACCTGTTGAATTAGAGACTGACATTGGTCGTGTGTCATTTTATGGCATGCCTTACAGTGATCCTGAACAGGTTCGTCACCATTTCGGTCAGGCGGTATCGACTTACGATCAGGCGCACGCACTACTTTGTGAGCAGATTAAGCAGCGCGTCGAGCCAAGTTCTAAGAACATTCTAATCAGTCACTGTTTTGTTGATGGTGCCATTGGGTCTGAGTCAGAACGCCCACTATCTATCGGTGGTTCTGATCGGGTCAGCCATCTGCATTTTGTCGATTTTGACTATGTGGCACTAGGCCATCTCCATCAGCCTCAGTACAAGGGCGAGGAGTTTATCCGCTATTCCGGCTCTTTAATGAAGTACAGCTTCTCTGAGCAACATCAGAAAAAAGGCATGACATTGGTGGAGTTCGATCTCAATGGTTTCAAGTCAGCAACCCATATTGATCTTGTTGCGCCTCATCAAATGAGAATCATCGAAGGCGAGCTTGATGCCATCATATCTGGAGCGAAAACCGATCCGCAGTCTAACGACTATCTGCTGGTTCGTTTAATGGACAAGCACGCCATTCTCAACCCTATGGAAAAATTAAGAGCCGTGTATCCCAACGTGCTGCATTTAGAGAAACCGGGGATGTTGATCGGTGTTGAGCAGCAAATGGCTGCAGCCAAACTTGCTCGAAGCGAGGTGGATATGTTTCGAGATTTCTTCATTGAAGCTCAGGATAGCGAACTGACACCAGAGCAAGATCAAGCGATCACAGATATCGTCAAACAGCTAAACCAGCACTAAGGGTATACGATGAAACCGACTCAACTTACCATGCAAGCATTCGGGCCTTTTGCTGAGCGCGAAATTGTCGATTTTACTAAGTTAGGAAGTAACCCTCTGTTTCTTATCAACGGTCCTACGGGCTCGGGTAAGACATCGATTCTCGACGCTATCTGTTTCGCTTTGTATGGAGAAACAACGGGTAACGAGCGTCAGGGTATCCAGATGCGTTGTGACCAAGCC
Organism: Vibrio sp. M260112; assembly: GCF_036533775.1. Taxonomy (NCBI): domain Bacteria; kingdom Pseudomonadati; phylum Pseudomonadota; class Gammaproteobacteria; order Vibrionales; family Vibrionaceae; genus Vibrio; species Vibrio sp. M260112. The sequence goes on from NZ_JATABH010000056.1 coordinate 19,226, forward strand.
AAAGAGGAACTGCCGACGGAAATTACGTTGGAGTTTACACTAAATGATCGTCATTACCGCGTTACTCGCTCGCCAGAGCAAGAAGCACCTAAAGCGCGCGGAGAAGGAACGACAACCCGCAAACATACCGCGTCGCTTTATGAGATCACCCATGGTGAGCAACTCATTACCAGTAAGACGGTACAAGTAAAAGCAGAGATAACAAGCTTACTCGGGCTAAATGAAACTCAGTTTCGCCAAGTGATGGTGTTACCTCAGGGTAAGTTTCGTGAATTGCTGCTCGCCAGTTCGAAAGATCGTGAGGCAATCTTTGGGCAACTGTTTCAAACAGATGTCTATAAGAAGATTGAATTTGCCCTTAAAGACAAAGCGAGTGCTATTAGTAAAGCGAAAGATGAATTTGATAACCAAATTCGCGGCGCTTTACAGGTCGCCGAAGTCACTACCGAGCAAGAGTTGGCAGCACGTGAGCTAGCCTTGGGGGCTGAGCTAGAATCTGCGAAAGCCCTAGAACATAGCGCGCATGAAAAGCTTAACCTCGTCAAAAGTGAACTCCTTCGAGCTCAGGCGATTCATGATCAATTCATCAAGCTGGAAATTAGTCGTAACGCGTTGGCGAATCACCGTGCCAATAGTAATCAGATAGAAGAGATTAACACTAAGCTTCACGCAGCTCACATTGCCACTAAGCTTGAGGTGCCATATGCAAATCTTGCGTCCATTAAGAAACAGATCGACGATTTCGCGAGCAGTATTGCCACGTTAAACGGACAGATAGAAGATGCCCGACTGGCTCATAGCAAAAGCCAAATGGAGCTAGAGCTAGCACAAACAAACGCCGATCAGATTACCAAACTGAATGAATGCCAATTTCAGCTTGAACAAGCAAAGATAAAACTTGCAGAAAAGCAGCTGTTAGAGCAGCAAGTGAGTTCACTCATCGCAATGCGTGACGAGTTAGCAAGAAAGCAGGTCCAGTACCTCGGACTGAAAGATAAGTTGGTTAAAGAATCCGATATCGCTGCTAATTCTTTGCAACAGGCTCGTCAGGACATCAGTGAGAAGGCAACGCTAGAAAACAAGATGTTGAGCCACCAGCATCTGTTAACAGACTTGAAGAAATACCATGCGATCAAGATTGAACTCGATCGTCTACTCGGTTTGTCAGGTGAGCACGAAAAATCATTGGCGGCAGCAAAAACTACCTATGAGGAAAGGCGGAACTATGCCGACCAATTGGAGCTTGGGTGGCACAACGCACAGGCATCGATTCTTGCGCAGAAACTGGAACAGGATCAGCCTTGCCCAGTCTGTGGTAGTTGCCAGCATCCTCAACCCGCCAAATTAAGCAGCGAAAGCGTCACCAAGGAACAAGTTCAGAGTGCGCGACAGCAAGAGCGCCATGCGTTAGAGCAGTTCAACCTTGTCAATAACGCGTACAGCCAGCATAACAATACGCTAGAACTGCAACAACGACAGTTAAATGAAGCGGCGAGTCAGTTACAAGATAATGTCACAGCAGATGTTGTTCAGTTAGAGGATCAATTAGTTCAGATCAGGCAGAGAGTCGAGGCGTTATCGACCATTGATTTAGCGAAGATGGAACAGGATGTGGTTGAACTCAATCAGCGTTGTGCCAACGGTGATGAGAAAATCAACCAACTCAAAGCGGAAATCGCGGCAAACGAATCAGCCCTCAAGGTACAACATCAGCAGCTTGACAAAGTTGCATCGGCGATCGATGCCAATTACCCCTCTGTAGAGGCAGTGGAACAGCAGTATGTAAGTAATCAAGCGACTATCGAACAGCTTAAGCAGGCGTTAGAAAGAGCCAAACAGACGAACGAGCAGCTCACTTTACAAGTGACAAACCTACAAAGCCAGTTGGCAACCAATAACCAGCTATGTCATGAAGCGCAGCAAAAACGCGATCAGTGCGAACAGATATGGAATTCAGAGCTAGAGCGTTCGGGCTTCGAATCTGAACACATCTTTTTGCAAAGTCGAGCAGAAGAACCTCAAATCGTATTGTGGCAAAAGACGGCGAATGAGTATCAAGAAACAACGGTGAAGTTGCAACAAACCGTCGCTGACCTAGAACAACACCTGACGAACGGTGAGAAGCCTGATTTAGATAGTAAAAAGTCTCAATTATCACAGGTTGAGCAAGAGTATCAGCAGGTGAAAGCAGCGTTAGACGCCGTCCGTTCTTTGTTTCAAAGGGTCGAAAAAGTACAGCAAGACATTGCGATTCTGCATGAAAAAAATAGACAACTGGAAGCTGAATACCGAGTTTACGGAACACTTTACGATGTCGCCAGCGGTAAAACAGGCAGCCGAGTAAGCTTACACCGCTTTGTGCTAGGTGTATTGCTTGATGATGTGTTGATTCAAGCGTCACAGCGATTAAGCATCATGAGTAAAGGTCGTTACCACCTAGTGCGAAAGATGGATGGCTTTAAAGGTTCGGCAGGGCGAGGACTCGATTTGAGTGTAGAGGATGGCTATACCGGAAAAAGCCGTGATGTGGCGACTTTATCTGGTGGTGAATCTTTTATGGCAGCGTTGGCGTTGGCTCTTGGGCTATCAGATGTCGTTCAGTCATACAGTGGTGGTATTCGTCTTGATACGTTGTTTATCGATGAAGGTTTTGGCAGCCTAGATCCAGAGTCATTGGATCTGGCTATTCAGACTCTGGTTGATTTACAGCAAGCAGGGCGAATGATTGGTCTAATCTCTCACGTCAGTGAGTTAAAAGAGCAGATAGCGCAAAGAATTGATGTGCATGCAAGTCGTGTCGGCAGCACAATCAGACTCGTGGTCACATAACGCCAGATCTGTTGCAGCGTTAATTGGTTCGCTGTCGTTATGTGTGCTAAGAATTAGTTAGGTAGAACAATTATAAACTTTTGTCTTATTGTGTGGTTAGGTGACGTTAAGGTTAACAATGGTCTCGATATCGGAATCGGTTCGTAAAGTTTACCAATATGCAGAACCCAATCTAACGTTAGTTGGTTGGATGGGCTTGCTTGGGTTTCCGACATACTATTATGTATGGAGCTACTTGTTCCCACAACCATACGAATCATTGTCAATGCGATTGGCGTGTTCAGCATTGTTTGCAGTTTTAGCGCTACGCAATTATGTCCCTAAGTACCTTGAACGCTATCTACCGCATTACTATTTTTTTGCCATGGGGATATGTTTGCCCTACTTTTTTAGCTACATGATGTTCATGAATCATTGGTCGACAGTTTGGGCAATGTCATTCATGGCGTCTATTTTCCTTCACGTGCTGCTTGTTCACCAAACGAGCTTGATGCTGGTACAGGCGACAGTTGCTATCGTGCTTGCCTATCTTACCGCGTACGGCTTAGATACCGAATACGTACAGCAAGAAGTCGTATGGGCATATATGCCAATATTCCTTTTTACCTATGTGTTCGGAAACCTGTTTTATTTCAGGAATCAGGTGGAACATGAAAGTAAAGTGTCACTGGCGAAGTCTTTCGGTGCAGGAATGGCTCATGAGATGCGTAATCCGCTTAGTGCACTGAAAGCCTCTCTTGATGTACTTAATTCCCTGCTGCCCGATGAGAGCATAAGCCGTCAATCAGGTTACAAGTTGTCTTCACAGGAGTTGGCGCTAGCACGCGATGTGATTAGCGATGCCGACGAAGTGATTAGAACCGGGAATGAGACCATCGACTTGTTGCTTACCTCGATTGATGAGAATCGCGTTTCACGCACGACATTTAAAAAGCACTCGATAAGAGCAATCACTGAAAATGCGTTAGACAGCTTTGCCTACAAGAGTCTAAAAGATAAGAAAGCGGTAGTGTTAGCTGAAGGCATCGATTTTGAATTTTTTGGTAGTGATGCATTAATAAAATACGCATTGTACAACTTGTTGAAAAACGCGTTCTATTATCAAAACAACAACCAGTTTGAAATCGTTATCGAACTTAGAAGTTATGAATGGCACAACGAACTGACCTTTACCGATAACGGAGTGGGCATCGCTCCCCAAGTTATTGAGCATATTTTCAACGACTTCTATACCTTTGGCAAAACAGGCAGCTATGGATTAGGCCTACCATTTTGCCGCAAAGTGATGAAAGCGCTTGGTGGCAATGTGTCATGCTGCTCTAAACTTGGAGAGTGGACTGAATTCACCTTGATGTTCCCTAAGTATGATTCCTCTGAAGTTAAGCAAATCAAACAGGATCTGATGAAGTCAAAATCGGTGCTATATATTGGTCAGCAAAATGCATTGATGCGACAAATTAACCAAGAGGCGTTCTACAAAGATTTCCGGCTTAAAATACTGGACTTAGATGCAGCGAGTAAAAAAGAAGAGTACGAGTTCGAATTCGATTTGATCCTAGTCGACTTGGACAGTGCGGTTGATAAACCACTCTCTTTGATAGAGTTGGAGAGTAAGCTGCATTTTACAGAAGGACGGATAGTCTTCTTATATGATCAAAATAGTCAGTATCATAATGATATTGAGCGTCACTTAGTCGTTTATCCTATTGAAAAACATAGGATGATGCTTAGTGCAAGTAACATTATTGATGAGCTATTCTTCGAGGACATAGAGCCGAACAGAAACGTCTTGCCACGAAAATCGTTTGATTGTGGCAAAACCATTGTTGTGGCCGATGATAACCAGTCGCTACGATTTTATACATCGGTATTACTCGAGCAGCAGGGCTTCACTGTTCTCCAAGCGAGTAATGGCCAGCAGGTACTTGATGAACTGCAGCAAAAAGATGTCGATTTAATCATCATGGATCTCGAAATGCCGCAATTGAATGGACTGCAAACGACCAGTGCTATCCGCGCTTCGCAGCAGCGCTATGCTTCCATTCCGATATTGGCGCATACCGGTAATTCGAGTGAAAGCGTCATTGCTCAAATTCACAAGGCGGGTATGAATGACTACATTATTAAACCGGCGGCAACAGATAAACTTCTCGATAAGATTGCCAATTGGATTTAATTCAGGCCCTATAAAGGGCCTGAAGATTAAAGAATATACATGTCTGATTGCTCAGCTGCTTTGGAGCATACGTAAATAATTTTATCGAGTTGCTTTTCGCTAAGAGAACTGTTTAGAGAGAATCTAATCAAGTTTTTATTTCTTGCTGTTGCCGGCCGACAAAATACGGCACCAAATAGACCATGATGTTCTAAAAAATTGCGCACTTTTTCTGTATTTCGTTCGTCACCAGTTTCAAGTGAAATAATTTGAGAATGGCTACGAATGGTAATGTTCTTTTTAACCAGTTCATGTTTTAAATAATGACTGATCTCCTCTAATCGACGACGTCGCTCATCACTCGCTTTTATAACTTGTAAGGTCATATCAAGCCGTTCAACTTCGTAGGGTAAAAGTGCAGAGCTAAAAATAGCAGGGTAAGCAACGAATGGGATACACTGATTTGCCTGATTATTACACCATATAGCACCAGCACGATAAGCGAATGTTTTGGCGAGACTTGCGGTCATAAAATCAACCAAATGAGTAAGACCAAGTTGGTGAAGTAGACCGGCTCCTTGTGCGCCAAAAAGACCAAGCGAGTGAGACTCATCGACAACAATCGCACAGCCATATTCCTTAGCGATGGATATCATATCGCTGATTGGGGCAATGGTACCGATAGTGCTGTATATCGAATCAATGACAACAACACCTGCGCCATGCCGTTTAAGTAGTTTTTCAAGATGACGGACGTTGTTGTGCATAAATGGGTGGACATCGCACCCAGCAATTCTTGCTCCCTCCCATAATGACATATGAGCAAAAAAGTCGACGTAAACCTTTGTGTGTTGGTGACAAATTGTTTGCAGTAGAGCGATGTTCGCTTCCCAACCAGATTGAGAAAGTAAACACGATTGAAACCCAGTGAAGCTCGCTAACTGATGCTCAAGACTCGGTTTACGCTCTTCGCTCTGTAGGAATATTCCAGACATTAACGGGCTGGTTTGGCAACTTGCTATCGCATTGATATGTTGTTTAACAATCAGATCATGATTAGCAAGGTCAAGATAATCATTGCTCTGAAGAACAATATCATCTTGTTTAGGTGTTAAACCGAGAACAAGATGCCGCGAATTATCATTTTGATTGATAAGATCTTCAATATGATGATTAAGCTTGTCGTGAATAAATTGTGGCAAGGCCGATTGGTTGTGTAATGTATTCATTTTTGAATATCCTTTTTATTGCGAGACAACGCCAGCTGACAAAGGATATATGTATCAAATGATGAAGTTATGCGAGTGCGGTATTTAATATTTGTAGTGTTGGCTACAGAGATAAATATTGCCTATATTTATAGCTGCTCTTCCTATATAGGCTTTAGCCATCTTAGGGCGATAAAATAATACCGTCCATTGTGTGTTATTTTGAAAAATCTATCTATTGTCAGACAAGATTTCCGGCCAATACATTTTGAAATAACCAACCGTTACCCAGACCACCAATCCGGTGGCGACGGAAAGTTCAAATAGACCAAATCGATGTAACCAGTACCAGTGAGGATAGTTTTCACCAAAGAAAGAGGTGAGACGGTGCATAGCAATCGCACTAATCACGGAAGGGAAGGTGACTGCTGCGATGGAAGGCTGAAACTTGAGACGCATCAAGCGTATGTAACAGAGATAAATCAGTAGCGTCATAGTAATAGCGATTCCCGCCAGTGCACCTGTCAAAATCGGATCTGGATGAGGAAAGTTAACTAGGTAAGACGCTAATGTAAGGTTGATGGGTGCCGCCATTATGGCAAGTGTTGGTTTGGCACGCTTAGGCAACATTCCTTCAAAAACGAGACGATAGAGAACCAACGGCAGCATAAAGAAGTAAATGCCGATGCAAACCATAACCAGTGATTCAGAAAAAACGTTGTGACCAAATTGAGTGCCAGCTAACGAACTACTGATAAGGCCAACTGGATAGAGAAACCAGCTTGGTACGATGTTGGACATTTTGAAGTTCAACAACTGAAAAGTGAAGAACAAGGTCATCATTGTCAGATGCAATAGTAGGGCTACAAACCAAATTGGGTAAGCGATCACCGGCGAAATAAGGGCGAGATAATCACACAAAATCAACAGTGCCATGCTCATTGGAGCCATAAGACTGCCACTCAACGGGTGACGAATGTCATTAATAAAAGTGGAGTAACTGGTGAGATATTTTACCAAAACCGGAAAAAGCAATAGTGCCCCAAAACCTGCAAGGTAAGGGCGTATTAGCTCACCGATTTCTGGAATGTAGAGTGCCCAAGCATGACCAAGACCGATCATACCGAGAGCCAAAGCGGCTTGAGACGGAGGGACACTCTGGAATTGAGTAAAACGTCGCCAGTTCAAAAAGATTCATCCTATATGCTGCTAAATCGGCGTGATAAGCAAAGCTATCTTTTGACTGAGACACTCCTTTGCCTTGCTTTAATCTGCGGCGATAATAGCAAGCCAAACGGTTGCGAGGCAAATCTCATTGCGCATTTGTCGGGAGATCTTTCTGTCTTAACTTCTCATTTTTAAGAGTTCGATGCAGCAGTTGGTTGTAGATCGGTTGTCCACCTAGCATTTGAGCAAAAATAACGGCCCCCAAGCTGGTGATGATTAATGGCAGGATTAGGTAGTAGTTGTTGGTCATTTCTATTACCAACAAAATGCCGGTGATAGGAGCCCGAACCGTCGCAGCAAATAGGGCTCCCATACCCGCGATTGCAAACATACCGGGTGTAATCGGTAACTCTGGAAATAGTCCTTGTGCAATGAGACCGAAAGCGTATCCAAACAGCGTCCCAAGTGCCAGCATTGGCGCAAAAATGCCACCTGGTGCCCCTGAACCAAAACAGATCATGGTTGTAGCGATACGTGCGACGAACATCAGCAATAGTATCGACGCGCTGTAGCCGCCATTAGTAATATTGGGAATAAGGCTTATACCACCCCCCGTCACTTCAGGGAAGTAAAGCAGCATAATGCCAAAGCAACCACCAATAAGTGAGCCTGTGATCAAGTAACGTTTACGGTCATTTCTATGCAGTTTAACGAACAGATCCTGTGACAAAGTCACCAGTTGGTTAAACACAACCCCAAACATGCCAAACAGGGCACCAAGAAGGAGAAAGAGCCACAAGGTCGCGAGATCTGGCGCTTGATATTGGGGCATGGTGATGACTGCATCTTGACCATTGATATAGCGGAACACAATGTTGGCGGAAATGGCGGAAATAATCACCGCTCGAATAGAGATTAGCGAGTAACGAAACTGCGGACGCATCTCTTCAACAACGAACATAATCCCCGCAAGAGGCGCGTTAAAAGCAGCCGCTAGGCCGCCGGCCGCACCTGATGCCAGCAAAGAGTGTTTGGTGTCGTCATTGTCGACTTTAAAAATGTCGGTCACCATACGACCTATCGCTCCACCCATTTGCACCGTTGGGCCTTCGCGTCCCAGCACCATACCAGAGCCTAATGCACCCATGCCACCAAAGAACTTTACTGGGATCACTCGCCACCAGCGCACAGGGCGAATTCCATCCATCGCCCCTTCGATTTCAGGGATACCAGAACCGGCAGCCTCTGGAGCGAATCGATGAACTAAAAAATAGCCGATGAAAGCGAGTGACGCGCTAATGATAAATGCCGCTAACCACAATGGAAGTAGGCTGCCAATCTCGCTTTTTAGCCACTCTGTACGGGTTTCTGATACGAAGTGAACTGCAATTTCGAAATAGGTGCCAACGAGCCCAGCTAGCACTCCAACTAGGAGTGAAAGAAACAACACGGAAATCGGAGTCTTGTCCTTGGAGAGAAATTGATTAATTGCATCCTTAGGAACTTTTGCAAGGAAGGAATGCTTCAATTTTTCTCTATTGGTCATGGACGTGAGGGCTCCGTAATTTGAGGATAGATGGGGTATAGTGCGAATTATACGCCGGTCTTAGACTAACTATAGCGACAAGATTGAAATATTGATTTTCATAATTGATAAAAAGACAACAAGCGAACGGATGGAAAATGAATAAATACTGAAGCGAGTTCACAATAGTGACGTATAAATGCCTTGCTGAAGCTTGCAAAACTGGGGATTTGAACCATAGTTTAAGTGTAAGGCAATCTGAACCGACCCGCATGGAGGAAATTGTCGCCTTACCTACAATTTGGATGGATTCAACGAAATATTTGAAAGCCTCGTCATTGATCAGGTCGCAACTTATGACTTCCTGATTCGCAAACTCACGATTGAGTAACGAGGGATAGGGCGCACTTACGGTGCGCCTTTTGTCGTTTAATGAGGCCTACTGTTCAAGGTTGGCAATTCTTTTCAAGACGGACTCTAGCTGGTCCCAAGGGAGTAGTTGGCTGTCGATCACCTCGATGCGGCTCTCAAAGCCTTGTAGTGACATTTCATTAACGGACACAACGCCATTACTTACGTTGAATGCGTAGCAACCGTTCGTGGTATTTAATACCCCTTTCACGCGTTCCGCTGTGAGATCAGATAGCATCGAGAATAATAAATCAAAATCAAAAATAACTTCCGCGCCAAATAGCCAGCCACAGCTGAAATAGCCCTGACCTTTGTTTTCCTTACGCACGTAGAGCTGATCGGGAGCCAACGCAAACTGAGGTTCTTGCTCTGCGTGTTCATGATGATGCTGCGCTAGCTCAGAAGATGGAGCATTGTTGCGGCGTTGACTATCAAGTAGCTCAATAGGAAAGCGTCCTTGTTTGACTAGCTGACTGTAGATTTTAGGTGGATTTTGATCGGTGACCCAGTCATTAAAGGTATCAATATCGCTCACATGGCACTGGTCAACTTTGTTACCGATGATAATATCCGAAATGGCCAGTTGATCGGTAAAGTTGCTATTCTCGGTATATTTGGGGTTCGATAAGTTGCGCGGGTCTACTAAGCCTATTGTTGCACGCAGATCGATATAGTCAGCGAATTGAGCAGATGTTAACGTTGCCAGCACCTTGTGAGCATGGCCTAAACCCGTAGGCTCGACAATTAAACGATCGGGTTTCGTGCGCAGTAGCGCGGTTATCGCGACAGACATTGGTACCCCAGCAGCACAGCACATACATCCACCAGGAACTTCTTTAATTAACGCACCTTGATCTGTCATCATGGCACCATCGATACCTATTTCACCAAACTCGTTGACCAAAACGGCCCACTGCTCGTTTTGTGGCTTTTCTTTAAGCAGGGAGAGAATAGCTGTTGTTTTACCAGTGCCTAGAAAGCCTGTAATGATGTTGGTAGGAATTTTCATCAATCATGTTCCTGTGTGGTTTTTGTTATAATATAACAGAAATCTCGGGTAGTGGAGTACAAAAAGGGCAGCGGAGAAGCTGCCCTATAACAATCGCTTAGCGCTTGTTTTTCAGATACCGTTTGCGACGTTCTTCTTTCTTCTTCGCTTTCATTTCTGCTTTATGTGCCGCTTCGATTTCAACTTCGATAAGCTCTTGTGTAATCATCTCAGGTAATTCTAGGGTGATTTGCCCTAACGTGCCGTTACGCAGTTCGTGAAGCAAGATTTCTGAACATTTATGTAGGTCAACTCGCCCGCCAGCACGTAATGCTCCTCGGCGGCGACCGATCTCTTCCATCAGTTCAATGTCACTGTCCGGAAGTTCTTCGATTTGGTAGCGTTCTTTAAGACGTTCAGGGTAGGCCTTAGCTAAGTATTCCACCGTATAGAAGGCAACTTCATCATATTCCATCGCCGTATCCTTAACTGCGCCGGTGGCGGCAAGGCGGAAACCACTATGTGGATTCTCAACTTTTGGCCATAGAATTCCCGGTGTATCAGAGAGAACGATGCCGTTTTGCAGATTGATCCTTTGTTGGCGGCGAGTCACTGCTGGTTGATTGCCTGTAACGGCAACTGCACGCCCCGCAAGCGTGTTAATGATGGTTGACTTACCCACATTCGGAATACCCATGATCATGGTGCGAATGTTTTTGCCAATCTCTTCTCTATGAGGTGCGAGTTTACGACATAGCTCAAGGATCTTTGTGACTTCTTGAGTGTTGCTGGTGGTGATGGCCATCGCCTTAACGTTGTTTTCTTTCTCAAAATGGTCAATCCACAACTGAGTTAACTCAGGATCTGCCAAGTCACGTTTGTTGAGAACCTTAACGACAGGCTTGTCGCCACGGAGTTCGGAGATCATCGGGTTCTCGCTACTAAAAGGGATGCGAGCGTCCAACACTTCGATGATGACGTCAACTTGAGGAATTGCTTCTTCGATCTCTTTACGGGCTTTGTGCATGTGCCCAGGAAACCATTGGATAGACATAGGATTAACCTTGAAATTCAAACTTGCGACAATTGTAAGGAGAAATTGCCCATAGTAAAGCGCTAAACGGGAGATGTGTCATGTTTAGGCTCGATTCTATAATGGTTTCGTCCCGTTTCCTTGACCCGATACAGGGCACGATCTGCGGCTTGAATCATCGCTGAAAGTTCGTCGTAATGATCAATATGGGCGCTTGTAGCACCAGCACTGATGGTGATGAACTCTGCTGTTGCCGAGGTATGGTGCGGTATGTTTAGTGCGTTAACCGAAGCGACTAATTGACTTACATAGGGCTCAAGATCGATGGGCATGTCATTTGCCATGATGATGCAAAACTCTTCGCCACCGTAGCGAGCAACAAGATGTTGATAGGGTGTCTCGACCGCGCTCAGACACTTTGCCACTTCAACTAGGGCGCGATCGCCTTCGATATGACCATAGGTGTCATTGTAAAGCTTGAAGTGGTCTATATCGACAATAACAACAGCGATGTAATGATACTGTTCCAGCTCGATGTAGGTATTTGCGGTATCGTAAAGGTGCCTGCGATTGGCTATGCCGGTTAAGGAATCGATGGTCGATTGCTTCTACCGCAGAGCAGAACCTCGCAGCAACGCATTCCGTCAAGGAAAACGCACTTCAGCTTAAAGGGCAGGTCAGTGAGTTCTATCAACTAGCCAAACGATTTGAAGAGAAATAAAAAAGCCCTGCTCATTTGAGCAGGGCTTCCACTTAGAAGAGTGCGTTGATTACGCTAGCAATTCTTTTGCTGTGTTTACTACGTTTTCAGTAGTGAAACCAAACATCTTGAACAGTTGGTCAGCTGGCGCTGATTCACCAAATGTTGTCATGCCGATGATCTTGCCACCGAAACCAACATACTTGTACCAGAAGTCCGCAATACCCGCTTCGATAGCGATACGTGCTGTGACGTCTGATGGCAGTACTGCTTCGCGGTATGCTGCATCTTGCTTATCGAAAGCATCGGTTGATGGCATAGAAACAACGCGAACTTTCTTACCTTCTGCTGTTAGCTGTGCTGCTGCTTCTACCGCTAGCTCTACTTCAGAACCTGTTGCGATAAGGATAAGCTCTGGCTTACCTGCACACTCTTTCAGGATGTAAGCACCTTTAGCGATGTTGGCTAGTTGCTCAGCGTCACGCTCTTGTTGTGCAAGGTTTTGACGAGAGAAGATAAGAGATGTAGGGCCATCTTTGCGCTCGATTGCCAGTTTCCAAGCAACGGCTGACTCAACTTGGTCACATGGACGCCATGTGCTCATGTTTGGCGTTAGACGTAGAGAAGCCATTTGCTCCACCGGTTGGTGAGTTGGACCATCTTCGCCTAGACCGATAGAGTCGTGCGTGTAAACTTGGATGTTCTGAACTTTCATCAGAGCAGCCATACGCATTGCGTTACGCGCGTATTCCATGAACATTAGGAATGTTGCACCGTATGGTACGAAACCACCGTGTAGCGCAATACCGTTCATGATAGCCGTCATACCGAATTCACGCACACCGTAGTGAATGTAGTTACCAGAGGCATCATCAGCAGATACAGACTTAGAACCGGACCACATCGTTAGGTTAGAAGGTGCTAGGTCAGCAGAGCCGCCTAGGAATTCTGGTAGCATGGCACCGAATGCTTCTAGCGCATTTTGTGACGCTTTACGTGAAGCGATGTTGGCTGGGTTAGCTTGTAGATCAGCGATGATCGCGTTGGCTTTCTCTTCCCA